>JBEGPO010000053.1:0-11514 GCA_041181465.1 Actinomycetota bacterium
TCGGAGGAAAAGCCAACCAAGGTTGAGGACATGATTTTGCCCCCTCGCGCCTTTGATGTCGGGGTCATTTCGATCGGCATGTTCGTTGATCCACACACTCCGGTGTCGTGGCGTGGACCGATGATGCACCGCACCGTCAATCAGTTCCTCTCGGACGTGTACTTCGGCGACCTCGACGTGCTCGTCTGCGACCTACCGCCGGGAACCGGCGACGTTGCGATATCGCTCGGACAGTTGGTGCCCACCGCGGACGTCCTCGTGGTGACGACACCTCAAGCGAGCGCGAGCGACATCGCCGAACGATCGGGGCTCGTTGCGCGTCAACTCGGGCAGAGGGTCATCGGCGTGGTCGAGAACATGTCGGATTGGATTGACGCCAACGGTGTCGCTCACACGATGTTCGGATCAGGCGGTGGTGCCGAGGTTGCTGCGCGTCTTGATGTTCCGCTGTTCGGCAGTATTCCGCTGACACCATCGGTGATTGCGGCAGGCGACACCGGAATGCCATTTTCACGTGGAGACTGCGCCGACGTCGCGGTCATCGCCTTCGATCGAATCGTCGAAGCCGTCATCGAGTCGGCGCCACAACGCGGCACGGCGTCAATTCCGCTCTCGGTTTAGGCGAGGCGACGAACCCAGGATTCCACGTCGTCAGCGGTGCGTGGAATACCAATGGACAAGTTCTCTGCACCGGTTGACGTGACGAGGATGTTGTCCTCGATGCGAACTCCAATTCCCCGAAAATGTTCGGGAACCGTGAGGTCATCGGCCTGAAAATACAGTCCCGGTTCAATCGTGAACACCATTCCCTCGCGCACGATGCCGTCTTTATAAAACTCTTTTCGCGCCTGCGGGCAGTCGTGCACGTCGAGCCCGAGGTGGTGTGACGTTCCGTGCACCATGTAGCGGCGATGATGCTGTCCCGATTCCAACAACGATTCGTCAAGTGAGACGGGCAAGAAACCCCACTCAGACACGTGACGGGCGATGACAGCCATGGCGGCGACGTGAACGTCCCGGAACACGATTCCGGGTTTCACGATGGCGAACGCGGCATCGGCTGCTTCTCGAACGGCCTCATAGACGAGTCGTTGGGTCTCGGTGAATCGGCCGTTGACCGGGAAGGTTCGCGTGATGTCCGCGGTGTACAGGCTCTCGACCTCGACGCCCGCGTCCATGAGCACGAGATCGCCATCGAGGACCGGGCCATCGTTTCGCACCCAGTGCAAGAAGCAGGCGTGAGCGCCAGCGGCGGCGATTGTCTCGTAACCCACATGGTTTCCCTCGGCACGAGCGCGGCGGTTGAACGTTCCTTCAATGAGGCGTTCGCCGCGTGCGTGAGCCCTGACCTGCGACATCGTCCCGAGTACGTCATCGAACCCCGTCGCCGTTGCCTCGATTGCGAGCCTGATTTCGGCAATCTCGAACGCGTCCTTGACGAGTCGTTGTTCGCTTTGGAAAATGGCGAGTTCGTCGTCTCGAGTTTCGCTGTCTTTGCGTGCGTTGTCGATCGCGTCGGTGATGGCCGAATCGGCCTCTCGAATGATCGCCCAACTGGAATTTGCCTGCGCGAGAACGTCGGGAAGGTCGACAAGCGATCGTGTCGAGAGTCCCAGCTCAACGGCGACGCCCTCGGGGGTAGGGCGAGGGCCCACCCAGAACTCGCCGATGTCGGCGTCGGCATAGAACTCTTCCGTGCCACGCCCGGCGGGAAAACGGTAATACACCGTCGAGTCGTGGTCGGCGCCGTTTGGGGACAGGACAAGAACGGAGTCGGGGACGGTATCGGCACCCCATCCCGTGTAATAGGTGAATGCCGAATGAGCGCGATACGGGTGGTGAGTGTCGTACGACCGGACCCGCATTGGACCGGCCGGAAAGACGAGCGTGTGGCCAGCGAACTCGGCGGACAGGGCACGTCGACGTTCGGCACAAAACGGGACCTGGGCGCGTTGCACCGCAACGGGTTGGTCGACGGTCGCCCACTCGCCTGAGATGTAACCGTGGAACGCCGAGTTGTGGGGCGTCGTCGATCGGTTGTCGTTTCGGGAAATGGCGTCGTCACTCATTGGGCTAGTCTGCCACTTCTCGAAACTATGCTGGCGGTATGACGCCTAGCCGAATCGACCTTCATCTGCACTCGACCTGTTCGGACGGCGTTGAGTCACCGACACGTGTGATGGAGGTCGCTAAGGACCAGGGGCTCGACGTGGTTTCGCTGACCGACCACGACACGACCGCTGGTTGGGAGGAAGCCCGCGCGGCATGCGCACGATTGGGAATGACGTTCGTTCCGGGCATCGAGTTCTCGGCGTCGTTGGACGGAGACTCGGTGCATCTTCTCGGCTATCTCGTCGATCCCGAATTCCCGGACCTCGTCGATGAGGCGACCAAGACCAAGGATGATCGGGTGTGGCGGTTCGAGACGATGGTCGAAAAAATCAGCGCCGACATCGCGGGCTTGACGCGTGATTTCGTCTACTCTTTCCACACGGAAGGCGGGACGCTCGGGCGACCAACAATTGCCCGAGCGTTGGTCGAGTTGGGTGTTGTCGCGACGGTGAGTGAGGCGTTCGAAGAGATCTTGTCTCCCGACAACGAACGATATTTTGTCGGACACTACGCGCCGTCACTCGAACGAGCGATTGAGGTTGTGGTTGCGGCGGGCGGAGTGCCCGTTTTTGCACATCCGTGGACGGCAGACCGTGCCTCGCTCGCTAGCCCGGATTTGTCCGACGAGGCAATTGACGCAAAATTTGGTGCACTCGTCGACATCGGACTAGCCGGCCTCGAAGTTCACCACGAAGAAAACACGCCGCTGGGGCGCGAGAGACTCGCTGCGATTGCCGCACACTACGACCTGATCATCACGGGGTCGAGCGATTATCACGGGGATGGGATGAAACCCGTTCTACCCGGGCAACACACAACCGCACCGGACATGTTCGAGCGGATCGCTGAGACCGGAACGGGTTCCGCTATCGCGTGGGCGTAATCAACAACGCTGAAATCGACTATCGAGTGGTGTGGGTCACGACGAAATCAGACCCCGCGTTGGCTGTCCGTGCGACGCCGAGTGCGCTGTCGCGGAGCCCCTGCTGGCTTATCCGCCATCGAACCGCCAGATTGGTTGGACGGGTTTCCGCCGGGGTTCCCGCCCGAGTTTCCGGCGCCGCGCGCGGGGCGGCTCGCTGGCTTTTCGACTCGCGGACCGGACGAAGCCTTGAGGCGCCCCTTGGATCCTTCGGGGATGTCGAGTTCGGAAAACAGGTGGGGTGACGACGAATAGGTCTCGGTCGGTTCGAGCGGAAGGTCCAGTGCTCGGGAAATGAGTGCCCATTTGTGCAGGTCATCCCAGTCGACGAAGGTGACGGCGATTCCGGTGCGACCAGCGCGGCCGGTTCGGCCAACGCGGTGCAGGTACGCCTTGTCATCCTCGGGAACGGTGTAGTTGATGACGTGGGTTACATCGTCAACGTCGATGCCGCGGGCTGCGACATCGGTTGCAATGAGCACATCCTTCTTGCCTGCCTTGAAGGCAGCCATCCCCCGCTCGCGTGCCTCTTGGCTCATATCGCCGTGGACGGCGACGGCATTGAATCCGCGATCGATGAGTTCATCGGTCACCTTCGACGCGCTGCGTTTCGTTCGAGTGAAAACGATGGTCTTGCCGCGACCTTCGGCCATCAGAATGCGTCCGACGACCTCGTCTTTGTCGAGGTTGTGCGCGCGATAAATGACGTGTTTGATGTTCGCCTGAGTGAGGCCCTCGTCGGGTTCGCTCGCGCGAATGTGGATCGGCTTGGTCATGAAGCGACGAGCGAGTGCAACAATCGCACCGGGCATCGTGGCCGAGAACAACATCGTGTGGCGCTTCTCGGGGATTTGGGCAAACAGTTTTTCGACGTCGGGGAGGAAACCGAGATCGAGCATGCGGTCGGCTTCGTCGAGAACCATGACCTCAACATTGGCGAACGACAGCAGTTTCTGGCCCGCGAGGTCGAGCAGACGGCCGGGGGTTCCGACAATGATTTGAGCCCCCGCCTTGATTTTGTCGACCTGTTCCTCGTAGGACTTGCCACCGTAAATCGCGGCAACGGTCGTCGAACGGTTACTCGTCGCGAGTTCCATGTCTTCGGTTACCTGGACGGCAAGCTCACGGGTGGGCACCACGATGAGGGCCTTGACGCCCGGAGCGGGGTCGAGCCCGAGCTTTTGGACGAGGGGGAGACCGAAACCGAATGTCTTTCCCGTACCCGTTTTGGCTTGCCCAATGATGTCTTGGCTAGTCAGCGCGAGCGGAATCGTCTGTTCTTGAATCGGAAAAGGCTCGATGATGCCACGAGCGGCAAGTGCATCGGCGATGTCATCGTCGATGCCAAGATCACGGAAAGTCACAAAACACCCAATCGGTTGGTAAATATCAGTCTACCTGTCGTCGGGAACTGCCTATGCTGGGGTGGTGGCAAGCCTCTTCCGCAAGAGTGGGCGCCCCTCGACCTCCGGCTCACGGAGCCGATCGAGGGTCGCCAATGCTAGTGCGCGTGTCGAATTCACCGACCTTGCGCCGTCGCCCGATGTCTTTCTTGGTCAGAGTGCCTATCTGTTCCTGCGCTATGCCGAGTCCGCGGCACGCCACGCTCACGACGCGACTGACCTCGAGACGGAATCGACCCTCGCGATTGTCGCCGAGGAATGTTTTGTTCGATTTTCGACCCTCGCTGCGACCTTAGATAAATTGAAAGTGGATCGACTCGCGGCGATGAGTCCGTTCATTGAACCGACGAGGGAATTTGAGCGCAGAACCCGCGGTCGCAACTGGGTTGAGCGTCTCGCCTGCACCTGGGTGACGATGGCGTTCCTCCAGGATTTTTGGCGTCGACTAGCCCAAGGTCTTCCCACGAAGGTGCGCGCGGATGTCATTGCGGCGCTCGATGGTGACAGGATGATTGATGTCCTTCGAACGGAACTGGAACGTCGAATCACTCTCGAACCCGGGCTGCGGCCCACACTTGCGCTGTGGTCGAGACGACTGGTCGGCGACACGATGCTCATGGCCGAGAGCGCTCTGCTTGAGAACCCGAACCCGACACCCAAAGAGGACGGCCTCGGACCCGTCTTCACCGAACTCATCACATCCCATTCGTTGCGAATGGATGCGTTGGGTTTGACTGCCTAAGAAACGAAGCCGACGGGTCGCGACTGGGCGGTGCCGAATTCGATGTAGGTGACACCGGTTGCGGCAATCAGGTATTCCTGACCCTTGGCGTCGCTGAGGCGAAGAACGCCTTTCGCGGCCAGCGCGGCGGTGTACTTCTGCTCGATGTCGGCGACGCTCGCATCCGTGTCGAATGCGAGTTCGCGGGGGGCGTGTTGAATACCAATACGAATGTCCATGACTCAAGGCTAATAGGCGTCAGAGCTCAGTTGTACAGTCGACTCAATGACAACTTTCGAATTGGACGATTCCCAGCGCGCGGCCGTCTCGGCCGCTGCGGCCGGTGGCCTGTTCCGCATTGTCGGAGCCCCCGGTTCCGGCAAGACGACGGTGGTCACCGAAATCGTCGCAGCTCTCATCTCGCGTGATGGTGAATCCGCGGTTCGCATTCTCACCCCCTCTCGCCAGGCAGCGACTCGCCTTCGTGACCTTGTCGCTCTCCGAGCCGGTGTTGCCACGCGAGGGCCGCTCGCACGCAGCGTGTCATCGCTCGCGTTTGAAATCGTCAGCGCAGAACAGGGCCACGGCTTCACCGCCCGGCTCATGTCCGGCGGGGAACAAGACTCCGACATCAAGGCACTTCTCGACGGGGAAATCGCCGACGGCACGGACGGGTACTGGCCGGCGTCGCTCAATGCCGATGTTCGACGTCTTCGCGAATTTCGCACCCAGTTGCGCGATCTGTTGTCGCGCAGCCGTGATCTCGGCCTCGTTGACGACTCGAGTGCTACCCCTTTTGCCGCACTGGCAAACCTCGCGGTTGAGGCGGAACGTGGCTGGACAGATCCCGGTGATTCCGAAAGCCCTTACGCGGCGTGGGCTGCAGCGGCGACGTTTTTCACCACCTATCGTCGCCTCGTCGCGCGGTCTCGCGCTGGTCAGGTCGACCCGGCGGAACTGGTGGATCGTGCGCGATTGATTGTTGAATCGACCGCGTCTGACGCACCGCGCATGGTGCTGGTGGTCGACGATGCGCACGACCTCACACCCGCCCAGTGGAGATTTGTGATCGCTTGGGCGAAACATCGGGGGTCGGTCATCGCAGTCGGAGACCCGGACGTCGCGACGTCGGGGTTTCGCGGTGGACAGGTCACGTTCCTCGACGACGCCGACCTCACGTGGGGTTCCACCCACGCCCTCACGACGATTCACCGCCACGGTGGGGTCATGCCGTCCCTTCTCGGCTCGATCGCGTCCACGACTGGCGGCGGTATCCCTGAGATTCGTCGCGCGTATCCGCCAATCCCCGAACCGATGGTCGCTCGGTCACTTCCGGGATTCAATCTACTCAGCGCGACCGCAGCCTCGCCGGCTCACGAACGCGACGTCGTGGCGCGCTACATCCGCGACGCGGTCGCTCGCGGAACCACGTACGGTGACATTGCCGTCGTCGTTCGAAGCGGGTCGATGGCCGAATCGATGGTGACACACCTCAATTCGATGTCGATCCCCACTTTCTCGGAAACGACGGGTTCGCCACTGCGCGACCACGCAGCGGTGTGGTCGCTTCTCAACCTGGTCAGCATCGGAATCGGGCGTGAACCGTTGACCGCCGGAATCGCTCAGGAATTGTTGCTCGGCCCGTTCGGTCGACTGACAACTCTGGATCTGCGACGTTTCCGTCGAAACTTGCGAAAAGCCGAAATCGCGTCGGGCGGGAATCGACTCGCCGACGAACTCATGCTCGAGGCGCTCACGGAACTCGGAACATTCGAAACCGAGGTGAGATTCGCCGCCCCCGGTGTGCGATGGATTGTCGACACGATACGTGCACTTCGACTCGTGGCCGATCGACAGATTGACGAATTACTATGGGCCGTCTGGGCCCGCAGCGACAGGGCAAAGTCGTGGGCTGCCGCGACACTCGGCACCGGCCCCGCCGCGGTCAAGGCACACGAATCGCTCGACGCCATCATGGCGTTGTTCGGGGTCGCCGCAACGTCTCTCGAAAACGTCCCGACGGAATCCGCCGATGTGTTCCTCGACCGCGTGCTCGGGCAAACCGTGCCGAACGACTCACTCACGCCCCGCGCGACCTCCGGTTCGGTTCTGGTGTGTACGCCGTCGGCGACGGTTGGTCGAGAGTTCGACGTTGTCGTTGTCGCGGGGCTAAACGATGGCGTGTGGCCCAATACGCGGGCCCGAAGCGCGCTTCTCAAAGCAAACGAACTTGCGCTGGTTTACGCGGGAATCGACCAGCGAACGGTGGATCACCGGCGTGACGTGATTTTCGACGAGGTGCGATTATTCCTCGTCGCGATGTCACGGGCGCGTCACCGAATACTGGTTACCGCGATTCAATCCGAAGACGAAACGCCGAGTGGATTGTTCCGAATGGTCGCCGGCGAAAAATCCTCGGGCGATGACTTTTCCCGGGCGACCCCCGCAGCGAACGCCCGCGGCGGGGTGTTCGTCCCCGAAAGCATCGACGCCAGCATCGGGGACATGGTCGGGCGTCTTCGACACCTGCTCATGTCACCGACCAGTTCGACGGCGGAACGGGCACGGTGTGCGGCGGCCCTCCGTGAATTGGCCAATCGAGCGGTTGTAGGCGCGCACCCCGACTCCTGGATCGGGTATCGCCAAACGACCCCGATCGAATTGTTCTCGGGTACTCACGTACCCGTGTCGCCATCCAACCTCGAGACCTTTGAAAAGTCCGCGCTCGATTGGTTCGTTTCCAGCGTGGCCGGTGGTGCATCTGGACTGAGCGCGACGATTGGCACCCTCGTTCACCGAGCGATCGAAGTGGCGCCCGACGGCACTCGCGACGAAATGTGGGCTGCTGTCGAAGAAAAGTGGAACGAAGTTAACTTCGACGCACCGTGGCTTCGCATGCAATGGCTCGCCACGACGCGGTCCATGATCGATGCGCTCGCCGATTACGTTCGCGACGTGGCGCTTGATGGTCGGCGTGTTCTGGATAGCGAAAAATTCACCACCGTCACTCTCGCCACGAATGCGAAGGGCGGTCTTGACATCGTGGTGGGCGGAACAATCGACCGAGTCGAACAACATTCGGACGGATCGGTCTCTATCATCGACGTCAAGACAACCAAAACTCCACAATCCGTCAACGCCACCGAGGCCCATCTGCAACTGAAGGCCTACCAACTCGCCTTCAGCCACAAGGCGTTGGGCGAAGCCGTTGCCGAAGCAACCAAACTGCACTCGGCCGGACTTCTCTATCCCCGCGTGGCGAACAAAAACTCGCGGTACACCGTTCGCGCCCAGTCTGCGATGGATGCCGCCGCGCTCGACGACTTCACCAACTTGGTCATTGGTATGGGGGTGGCGATGCATTCCGAACGATTCACCGGACCCGAAACCGCTCCCGAATACTCGGGTGTCCGCGACCTCGAAACCACGTGGGTCAGAATCGCCGAGGTGAGCTCTGATGAATAATCTTGATCCTCGCATGCTGGACAAGCTCCTCGGACTCGGGTTCGAACCCGTTGCCGAGCAGGCGGACGTCATCGACATGAGCCCCGAGGGTATTCACCTGGTCCTCGCGGGCGCTGGAAGTGGCAAAACGGAAACCATGTCGCTGCGTGCGCTGTGGCTCGTCGCAACGCACGGGATTCGGCCGGAGGAAGTCCTCGGTTTGACCTTCACCCGAAAGGCGGCCCGCGAACTCTCGGAACGGTTCCGACGACGAATCGGACTCCTCCGAAACCGTCGCGCCGAGTTCGCGGCGCTGGGCGTCAACATCGACCACCTTGCCGACGACGACCACGGTTTTGCCACGCCGACCGTGTCCACCTACAACGCTTTTGCCTCGGAAATCTTTGCCGAGCACGCTGCTCGAATTGGGTGGGACTCCGATTCGCCCGTAATCACCGAGGCGACGGCGTATGCGATTGCCCGCGAGGTTGTGACCGCGTGCGCCGATTCTCGCCTCGGCGAGTATGACTTTTCGCTCGATGCCGTCATCGATGCGGTCATTCGACTGGCGGCAGAGCTGGGGGAATTCGACGTCACGAATGACGACGACGTCATCACGTATGCGCGCGCGGTTTCGGAACGTCGCGAACTACCGGGAAAGACAACGCTAGAGACCGAGAAGTTCCGCACGAAATTGAACGCCGTCGGCGCGCTTGAGGTCTTGCTTCCCCTCGCTCGCGGGTTCATCCGCGAAAAGCAGCGCCGAGGTGTTGTCGAATTCTCGGATCAAGTGACCTTTGCTCGTCGCATCATTCAGCAGTTTCCCAGTGTCGCTCAGTCCTACCGCGACCGCTTCAAGGTCGTCATCCTCGACGAATACCAGGACACGTCGTTTTCACAGACAAGTTTGTTTTCGGAACTCTTCGGACCCCAGCGCGTGACGGCCGTCGGCGATCCGAACCAGTCGATCTATGGTTGGCGAGGTGCGAGCCCCGCGAACGTGGCGTCGTTCCACGATGACTTCCACGTTGCCGAAGGTGAGCGCACTCATCGACCACTCGTCACCTCCTGGCGAAACGGAACCGCAATCCTGGCGGCGGCGAACGTCATTCTCGACAATCGCACCGAGCAAAACCCCTTGGACGTCGATCGACTGAACTCGTTCCCCGGAGCGTCACGCTGCGACATCGAGGGCACCTTTGCCGCCAGCACATCGGTCGAAGCGGATCGCTTAGCGAAGTGGTTCCAACACCACCTCGACCCTGTGAAGTCGGGTCGAAAGGTCTCTGACCCAGCGCCAACAATGGCGATGCTTATTCAAACTCGCACCCACCTCGACACTTTTCTGCGGGCATTCGATGACAACAATGTCCCCTACCGCCTGTTGGGTGTCGCGGGCATTTTGGGCAACCCTTTCATCGCGGATCTTTACTGCGGGCTCTCGGTCGTTGCTGACCCGGGAAAAGGCGCGCGACTTGTTCGACTCCTCGGCGGAGCTCGATGGCAAGTATCCGTCGACGACCTCTGGTCGCTTCACAACCATGCACGCAACGTGGCGAAGTCGTACACGACGAAAGACCAACGAGCTCGACTCGGTAGTTCTCTCGTCGAGGACGAATCGGACTCGCTCGTGGACGCACTCGATTCGCTTCGATACACCGCGCGCGACGTCATCGAGACGGACACTGTGTACGACAAGCGCGTGTCGTTCAGTGACGAGGGTTGGGAACGACTCGTGAGCGCCGCCGAGTTCTTCCACAACTTGCGGTCGCAGATCGACGTCTCGATCCCCGATATGGTCAACCTCACCGCCGCCGCCCTTCAACTCGATGTCGAAGGAGCTGCGTCACTTCATCATTCACCCGCCGCCTACCGCGAGGCCTTCGACGACCTCGTCCACTCGTATCTCGCGATTCCGTCCGATCATTCGCTCCGCGGTTTTGTCAGCTGGCTTTTCGAGGTGGAAAAGCGCGAACGGATGACTCCGCGAACCGATGAGCCGGAACCCGGAGTGGTGCAAGTGCTGACCGTTCATTCGTCCAAGGGACTCGAGTGGGATGTTGTCGGCTTGCCACGTTGGACCCAGCCACCCATTCCCGCCAACGGAAGTCTTCGCGGCGACAAGTCCAAGGCGGCCAACGAGATGGGGTGGTTGCAACTCGGTGCATTGCCCCGAAAATTCCGCAGCGACCGCAGGTATCTGCCCGAATTCAATTGGGACACGGCGACCACCATCGATGAACTCGTCACCGAGTCAGAGGCCTACACGCTTCGACTCAAAACCACGTTGATCCTTCCCGAAGAGCGGCGGTTGATGTACGTCGGTGTGACGCGCGCGCGCCACCACCTGTGGATTTCGGGTGCGCATTTCGAGGGCAAGGGCAAGACGGCGAAGATTCCGAGCACCTATTGGGAGGAACTTCGCGCCGCTGGACTCTTGGAAAAGGCAATCATCGATCCGGTTCCGGAATCGAACCCCGACGCTGACGGTATCGCGGCCGAGTGGCCCCCGCGTGACCCGCTTGGCCGAGCGAATCATCGCGCCGCATATGATGCCGCCGCTCGGGAAATCGAGTCGTCAACGGGTTCAGTCGATCCAGCCGATGCCCGTGCCATCGAGCAACTCCTCGCGCACGAGACGGTCGGTGCCGCGGAAATTCCGGTGCGTATTCCCGCGTCACGCTATGCCGAGTGGTCGATGGACCTCGCCAAAGTCAGGGAAGGCAACCGGCGTCCCGTCCCGTCCCGCCCGTATCGCGCAGCACGTTTGGGAACCGAGGTGCACCTGTGGATTGAACGCGGTGCCGTCGACGATGATTTCGTTGACGGATGGGACGAAGCGAACGACCTCCCTGATTCCGACGACGGAATGCGAAGGTTGAAAGACGCCTACCTCGCGTCGCGGTGGCCCG
>JBEGPO010000054.1:0-7498 GCA_041181465.1 Actinomycetota bacterium
GGTGCCGAGGCGGGTTGTCAGGGCGAGGTCGGCTCGGCCTGTTCGATGGCCGCCGCTGGGCTCGCCGCGATTCTCGGCGGGACTCCACGTCAGATCGAAAATGCCGCAGAGATAGCGATGGAACACAATCTCGGATTGACCTGCGACCCGGTCGGCGGGCTCGTTCAGATGCCGTGCATCGAGCGCAACGCGATTGCGGCGGGGACAGCTGTTGCCGCCGTGCGCCTCGCGCTCGCCGGTGACGGCTCGCACAAGATTTCGCTCGATACCGTCATCGAGACGATGCGCCAAACAGGACTCGATATGTCGACCAAGTACAAAGAGACGTCGACGGGCGGTCTCGCCGTCAATGTCGTCGAGTGCTAACTAAAAGGCAAACGCGTAAGCAAGCAACGCCGCGTAGGCGAGGCACGTCCACACCGTTAGTTTCAGCACCAGAACGTACTCGCGCGCCGTCGCCGCCGTCCAGGTGATGAGCAACGCGGGGGCGGCGATAAACAACGCGAAGAATGCCCAACCCGCCGAGATCAGGATCAGCGAGAAATAAACGAGGATTCCGAACGGCGCGAGAACGAGGAAGGTGTAAAACACACGACCTAGCCACAGCGGAATCCGGGTTGCAAGAGTGCGCTTGCCCGCGGCGATGTCGGTGGCACGGTCGCGCACGTTGTTGATGTGCAGAACCGCCATCGAAAAAAGCCCCATTGCGACGCCGGCAAGAATGCTGTCAATCCAGACCGCCTGCACGAGAAGAAACGCGGTCCCGGTGGTCGCGACGAGTCCAAAGAAGATGAAGACCACGATTTCCCCGAGCCCCGAGTAGCCGTAGGGCTTTTTCCCGCCCGTGTAGAACCAGGCAGCGGCGATGGCGGCGGCGCCGACCGCGGGAAGCCACCAGATCTGCGTGAGCACGGTGACGCCGAGTCCCGCGAGCGCGGCAACACCGAAAAAGATGAGGGCGACGAATCGAACCTGCTTGGCCGGAGCGGCACCCGATGCCGTGAGCCGAGTCGGACCGACGCGGTGGGTGTCCGTTCCACGAATTCCATCCGAATAGTCGTTGGCAAAGTTCACGCCGATTTGCAGGGCAAGTGCGACGAGGAAACAGAGTGCGACGACCGTGAGGGGGAGGACGTCCCACGGGTTGATGTCGTCGAGCAGGAACTGCAGGATTGCAACACCCCACCCCAACAGCACCGGCGCGACCCCGAGACCGAGCGTCGCGGGTCGCACTGCGGAAACCCAGTCGCCAAACTTCGCGGGGCGAACGGCTGACTGAACCTGTGCGCCGTGTGCGACGATTTTCTGAGTACCGGGTCGACCGCTTCGATTCCCGGACGGACGCTTCTTCTTTGAGCTACGAGTTGCCATGGGGTAATTCTACGAGTCGTCCTTAGCGACCAGTTCCTGTAACGCGCGTCGATCGATTTTTCCCGACGACAACCGCGGCAATTCAGACACCGCCACAAATCGATACGGGCGGGCCGCTTTCGACAGTTCCCGTTCGATGAGGTCGCGCATGACCTCTCGGTCGAGGTCGGACGTCGACACGAGTGCGGGAACCTGGCCCCACGTGTCGTCGGCGAACCAGCTCGCGACAGCATCCACGCCTGCGGATTCAAGCACGCGGTCGATGTCCCCGAGCGATACCTTGATCCCGCCCGTGATGATGATGTCGTCCACGCGCCCGAGAATCGTCAGTTCGCCGTCGGTCAACACTCCGAGATCAGTCGTGTACCACCACCGTGTTCCGTCGTCGACCCAGAAGCTCGTGGCAGTCAGTTTGGTGTCGCCACGATACTCGTCGGCGAGGCTCGACGAGGCGATGATCACGCGACCGTCCTCGGCGATGCGAACACGAGTGTCTCCGATGGGTCGACCGTCGTAGACGACGCCGCCCGCGGTCTCGGCTGACCCGTAGGTTTTCGTCACGCGAATGCCCAGTGCCGTTGCGCGGTCGATGAGTCCGTTGGGGATTGCTTGGCCGCCCACCAGGATTCGAGAAAAGCGTTGGAGCGCGTCGCGGGCGCCGGCGTCGCCTTCGGCGAAATCAACCAGTCGAATGAGCTGCGCCGGGACCAATGCGGCGAACCAGGTCCCGTCAGGCAGGCTGGCCGCCAACTGTGTGAATTCGCGGGCATCGAACGGCTCGCGGCGGGCATCGACAAGCGGGGTCTTGGCAACGAGTGACCGAACGACGACCATGATTCCCGCGATGTACGACAGTGGAAGGGCGAGAACCCACCCGCCCTCTCCGATTTCACCGGCGGTGGCTCGGGCCGAGGCGACCAGAGCCGAGCCCGAGAGGCGCACTCGTTTCGGTCGCGCCGTCGAACCGCTCGATTCGACCGTGATGCCGTTGGCCAACGCGTCTCGAATTGGTTCGAGTTCGTGTTCGGGTAGATCCGAAAGAGTCACGGTCAAATCTGCCAGGGGAAGGCGCCCCAGTCGGGATCGCGCTTCTCGAGGAAGGCGTCGCGGCCTTCGACCGCTTCGGAGGTTCCGTACGCAAGGCGAGTCGCTTCCCCCGCGAACACCTGCTGACCAACTAGTCCGTCGTCGACCGCGTTGAACGCAAACTTGAGCATGCGAATGGCCGTCGGGCTTTGGGCAAGAACCTTGCGTGCCCACGCGATTCCCGTGGATTCGAGTTCGCTGTGCGCGACGACCGCATTCACCGAACCGATGTCGTGGGCCCGCTGAGCGTCGTACTCGTCGGCGAGGAAAAACACTTCGCGCGCGAATTTTTGGCCGACCTGACGAGCGAAATACGCGCTGCCGTAGCCAGCGTCGAACGAACCAACCGTCGCATCGGTCTGCTTGAACCGGGCGTGTTCGCCGCTCGCGATGGAAAGATCGCACACGACGTGGAGAGAGTGTCCACCGCCGGCCGCCCAGCCAGGTATGAGTGCGATGACGACCTTGGGCATGAACCGAATGAGGCGCTGCACCTCGAGGATGTGGAGTCGACCTCCGCGAGCGCCGTCGATCGTGTCGGCGGTCTCGCCATCGGCGTACTTGTAACCGTCCGCACCGCGAACACGCTGGTCGCCACCGGAACAAAACGCCCAGCCGCCGTCCTTGGCGCTCGGGCCGTTACCCGTCAACAGCACGACCCCGAGCCGGGGGTTGAGGCGCGCGTCGTCGAGCGCGCGATACAACTCGTCGACGGTGTGCGGCCGGAACGCATTGCGAACCTCTGGGCGATTGAATGCGATTCGTGCGATGCCCTGATCGGCTGAGTGGTGATACGTCACGTCCGTGAGCTTCTCGAATCCGGGCACAACGGCCCACTGGGTCGAGTCAAAGAGGTCGCTGACGGCATTTGTCATACGTTCAGGCTATAACTTCGCGGATATGTTTGAGACATGAGACTTCCCACCGTCGACGAGCTTCTCGCGAACGTGCGGGTCGTGGCACTTCCGATGCGGACACGTTTTCGCGGTCTCGACGTGCGCGAGACGATGCTCATCGCCTCGCCGATGGGTGGATGGGGCGAGTTCGCCTCGTTCCCCGAATACGACGACGCCGAGTCCGCTCCGTGGCTCGCGTGCGCGATCGAACAAGCCTGGAATCAACTCCCGAGCGTCGAGGAGCGACCCGTGTTTCGCGAGGTGGTTCGGTCCAACGCCACACTGCCCGCGGTCGACGTGGCCGATGTCGCGACCGTTCTCGAACGATTCGGTGATTTCCGCACGGTCAAGGTGAAGGTCGCCGAACCCGGTCAAGCCCTGCAGGACGACATCGCGCGAGTTCGCGCCGCTCGTAGTTTCGTCGGTGCGGCGGGTCGGGTCCGAATTGACGCGAACGGCGGCTGGAACGTTGACGAAGCGGAACACGCCATCCGCGCGCTAGAACAGTTCGACCTCGAATATGTTGAACAGCCGTGCGCGAGCGTCGACGAGCTCTACGAGATTCGCTCGCGCGTTCACGGTTTGGGAATTGCAATCGCCGCGGACGAGAGCGTTCGAAAGGCGACCGACCCGGTTGCGGTCGCTCGAGCAGGTGCAGCGGACATTCTTGTGATCAAGGTAGCGCCGCTCGGCGGTGTTCGACGCGCTCTGAACCTCATCGACGAGGCGGGGCTGCCCGTGGTCGTCTCGAGCGCGCTGGAATCGTCTATCGGTCTTGGGGCGTCGGTCGACCTCGCAATGCGAATCGAACACCTTGATTTTGACTGCGGAATCGCGACCAACGTGCTTTTCGAGCGGGACATTCTGCCTCCGCTCGCCGACTTTGGAACGTTTGCGGCAACGCCCGGAATCGTCGACGAAAAAGCCGCCGAAGAACTGAGGGTCAGCCCCGAGCGCGAACAGTGGTGGCACGATCGTGCCGCCCGGTGCCTCGCGTTGCTTTAGAGGCCCGAATAGGCGTGCAGGCCTTTGAAGAATACGTTCACGATTCCGTAGTTGAACAGAACGGCACCGAAACCGACGAGGCTCAATATCGCGGCGGGGCGTCCGCGCCAGCCACGCGTCGCGCGAGCGTGGATGTAACCAGCGAAGAGTGTCCAGATGATGAACGACCAAACTTCTTTCGTGTCCCAGCCCCAATAGCGTCCCCACGCGCGCTCGGCCCAGATTCCGCCCGCGATGACCGTGAAGGTCCAGAAGACGAATCCGATCACAATGATTCGGTAGGCGAGCGCTTCGAGGGTTTCGGAGGATGGGAACGCCGCCAGGAATCGCCACGAGCGAGTCTGCAGTTTGCCCTCTTCACGCGATTGTTGAAACAGTTGCGACGCTGACAGCGCGGCACCCGTCGCGAAAAATCCGGTTCCCAACACCGCAACACACACGTGGATGACGAGCCAGTAGCTCTGTAGCGCAGGGGGTAGGGGCGACACCGCGACATAGAAGTTGACGGCGACGATACCAAGCGCGAGGATCGCAAACCCTGATACGAAAGCTCCGACGAAACGCACGTCACGCCAGATGTTGATTCCGAGGAACACTCCTACCAACACGAGTGTTGCGGTCAGGCCGAACTCGTACATGTTCGCCCACGGCACGCGATTGGCCGAGATTCCGCGGGTGATAACCGCCCCGAAGTGAATCGCAAACCCGAGGAGGAGAACAGCCATCCCGCTGCGAAGCCACCGGGTCGGTGGGGACTGACCATCCGAAGCGGCGCGACCAGCTAGGTCGACCGTGAAGAGGATAAACGCGAGGGTGTACACCGCCATCGCGGAATAAGTGGCGATGAGAGAAATGGATTCGAGGTTGTTCGTCATTTTCCTCTCATTTTAGCGGCAGCTGACAAGAGCGTTTTCCCCACGAGTCGATCAAGCGACGCGTCGAGGCGAGGATCGTCACCGCGCGACATCCCACCCCATTCGAGTTCCGGCGTGCGCGCCGTTCCGCGGGCACGAATCCAGACGCGACGACGCCGGGTCCCGAGCGACGCGAGCAATCCCGCGACAACAAAGAAGAGGCTGATCGCGACACCCAATTGGGTTGGGTCGTGACGGATTTCGACACCGATGAACCGGCGCAGTGACGTGAACTCGATTGAACCGAGACCACCCGGCAGTTCGAACACGTCTCCGGGGGTTAACACGACATCGGTGCCCGTGTGTCTCCCCGCGATTTGTGTGAGCGACTCGACGGGTAGTTGAAACACATTGGCGGTCACGCCCGAATCGAGCCCGAGGTCGCCCGTGTAAATGTTGAACGTCACCGTCGGGTTGGTGGGTTCGGGATTGTTCGACGACAGGGCACCCGAATCGAGGTCGACCGCGGAGGGGTAGAAGAAACCCTGCATTCCGAGTTGCTCCGACAATCCGTCGGGAACCTTCACCACCCCGACGCTCGTGAGGTTCGAGTCTTGACTGAGGAAAACGACGGGCTGATCAAACACGACGGTTCCCTGCGGGTCGCGCACGGTGATGACGGGAGCGAATCCGTTCCCCAACAGGTACATCTGTGAATTTCCAGCGACCAAAGGTTCGTTGACCTTCAGCACCACCTCGCGCATCGCATTCCCCTCGGTGACCATGACATTCGCGGTGAAGTCGATTGGCATCCACGCGTCGTTGACGGCGTCTTTGGTGTATTCCGGCGTGAACGTGTCGAGTGTCACGCCGTACGGTTCGAGTTGCTGCTCGTTGAACCACGACCCGGGGTGAAACGAATCATAGGACGCGAGCTGGTTCGTGAACGTCTGTCCCTCGATGATGACGCGTTGACCGTTCCATCCATACCCGCCGGTGACCGCGAGCGTCGCCAAAACTCCGACGAGGGCGACGTGGAAAACGAGGTTTCCCGTCTCACGCAAATAGCCGAACTCGGCGCGAATCGAGGTGTCATTTCGGACGACGCGATAGTGCGCCGACCGCAGCACGGCTTCGGCACGGTCCAGAGCAACCGCGGTCCCACCGGTCGCGCGTTCACTTCGGCGGAAAGGAAGTCGAACCCACGATGCGGGCTCGGCAGCCGGCTCGGCCCGCAGGATTCGCCAGTGGTACAGCGTGCGCGGGACAATGCACCCGATCAACGAAATGAACAACAACAAATAGATCGACGAGAACCAGACCGACGTGAAGGTGTCAAACAGTTGAATCGACTCGTAGAACCGGAAGAGTTCGGGGTTGGCGTCTCTAAAGACGATCACGCCGTTCGGATCGGACGAGCGTTGCGGGACGAGTGAACCGGGGATTGACGCGAACGCCACCAACACGAGCAGGATGATCGCGGTGCGCATCGACGTGAGCACGCGCCACACCCAGCGCACGAACTCGAGCGGCCCGAGCTTGGGTCCGCTAATCGGAGCGTCGAGACGATTCTTGCGCGGGGCGTCCGGCGAATCGAAGTCGCTCGTCGAATCGGCGAGGTCGACGGGTTGCAGGGACGCCGGGTCAGAGGGTCGACGTGAAGCCACTCAGGAACACCCCCGCCCACGACAGGAACTCACGCCAGACGCCGACGACCATGAGGACGCCGATTCCGACGAGAAGCGCACCGCCCGCGACATTGATGGTCTTGATGTGTCGTCGAACCCACGCAAGAGCGGGAAGGATTCGCCCAAGTAACAGGGCAACGACGACGAAGGGCAGTGCGAGCCCGAGCCAGTAGGCAACGCCCAAAACCGCCGCACGAGCGGGGTCTTGCGCGCTCAACGCGAGGGTTTGCACCGCGATGAGCGTTGGGCCAACGCAGGGAACCCACCCGATGGCGAACACGATTCCGAGAAGCGGCGAACCCCACACCCCCGCACGCGTTTTCCACTGCGGAATGAAATCCCGTTGCAGTGCCGGGATTCCGCCGGCGAAGATGATGCCCAAGAGAATGAGAAGCACGCCCGACACACGCAACACGATGTCGAGATAGGGAATCAACAGAAGTCCAAGAGTCCCGAACATCACCGACAACGAGATGAACACAACGCCCATCCCCGCGACAAAGCCGAGAATCCCGAGAAGGACTCGGCGGCGATCAGCCGGCGTCGGCTCGGCGGTGATGGCAAACCCAGAGACGTAGGCGATGTATCCGGGCACGAG
>JBEGPO010000055.1:0-5108 GCA_041181465.1 Actinomycetota bacterium
TTACCGCGGCCTTCGGTTCGGGGTCATCGAACGGGTCGGGTACCGCGACGGCCGCGTGTTTTGCCGCGTTCGGTTTGGGTGAAGAGACGTGGTCGTCTGGCCGCGCTCCGGCATCGAACAACGCGCTGTGTGCGTATACGCCATCCCGCGGTGTGATCTCGACCCGCGGGAATTGGCCACTCGTCCCCACGATGGACGTCGTCGTTCCGCACACTCGCACGATGGAGGACATGCTCGCGTTGCTTGACGTCATCGTCGCGGACGACATCGTCACGCGCGGGGACTTCTGGCGCGTGCAACCTTGGATTTCAACCCCGCCGTCATCCGAACTACGACCCGAATCGTATGCGGCGCTCGCGAAAGGGAATCCGCTGTCGGGTAAGCGGATCGCGATCCCGCGGATGTACGTCAACGCCGATTCTGAAACTTTCGACCCCATCGAAACCCGCGAGTCTGTGGTCGAACGTTGGCGAGACGCGAAGGTCACGCTCGAGCGACTTGGTGTCGAGGTGGTCGAAACGGACTTCCCGGTCGTGACCCGATACGAAGACAAACAAGGCGAACCCAACAATCTTGTCGCCCGCGGACGGTTGCCGGCGGATTATGCCGACCACGAACTTCACGAGCTCAGTATGTGGGGCTGGAATGAATTCCTCGCCGCAAATGGAGACCCACAACTCAACGCGCTGGTCGACGTCGACGCGGACAAGATTTTTCCGCAACCGAGTGGTGCCGTGGACGACCGATACGGGATTCACCAGTCGCGGTTTTCGCCCGAGGACGTCACGCTTGACAGTTATGTGCGTGATGCAAAACGAGAGGGCATTGCGAAACTGGAGGACATCCCGACCATCGGCGAGGGACTTCGAGGTCTCGAAGAGGCTCGTCGAATCGATCTCGAGCAGTGGATGGACGAGAACCGACTCGACGCCGTTGTATTTCCCGCGGTCGCGGATGTCGGTCCTGCCGACATGGATGTGGACCCCGCGTCGGCGGAACTCGGATGGCGCAACGGCACGTGGGTCGCGAACGGCAACGTCGTCATCCGTCACCTCGGAATCCCAACCGTGACGGTTCCCATGGGCAACATGAGCGACATTGGCATGCCAGTCGGGCTCACGTTTGCGGGGCGCGGCTACGACGACACCAACCTTCTGGCTTTCGCCTCGGCGTTCGACCAGGCGCACATCGGGCGAATTGCGCCGCCTCGCACCCCGGAACTTGCGGAGGCCGTGTGGCTATCTCGCGGCAGCGACGCCAAAGAACTGCCATCACTCACGATCGACGCCAGGGTGGGGCGGGTTGTCGACGGAATGGTCCCCATCCACATCGAGATTCGCACGGACGCCGCCGACGTGCGAGTTACGGTGAATGGAGTGCGCGTGACGGGCACAGTGACCGAGTCGGGTTGCATAATTGACACCACCGTTCCCGAGGTTGAGCACACACGACGGCACAGCGAGTGGCGCGAGGGATACGGTTCGGTCGTCATCGCGTTGGCGCGAACGGGTGACGTTGTCATCGGCGACTTCGGCGTCGTTGGCGGCATCGCTTAGACCCACCCTGAATCCGTGGATTAGGTGTTTTAGACTAGGGGTGTGACCGACAAAGTTCAGGGACCCGCCTCGTATTTCCCGTCGATTGAAAAAACTTACGGGAAACCGGTTACCCATTGGTTTGAACTGCTTGAGGGTAGCCTTGACAACAAGCACATGGAACAGGTCGAATGGCTCAAGTCGGAACATGGCATCGGTCACGGCCATGCGAACGCGCTCGTTGCCCATTTTCGCCAATCGAAAGGTCTTTAACCTTATGAAAACCACTGTGCTGTTCGTCTGTGTTCACAATGCGGGTCGTTCGCAAATGGCTGCGGGTTATTTGCAGGCGCTCGCGGGTGATCGTGTCACGGTGCTTTCCGCTGGCACAGAGCCGAAAGACGAGATTAATCCCTCTGCAATTGCGGCGATGGCCGAAGAGGGCATCGACATCGCAAACAACGCACCCAAGGTCTTGACAACCGAGGCCGTGAAAGACTCCGATTACGTCATCACGATGGGGTGCGGCGACACGTGCCCGTTCTTCCCAGGCAAGACCTACCTCGATTGGCCGCTCGATGATCCAGCCGGGCAGGGTGTCGATGGGGTGCGACCAATTCGCGACGAGATTCGCGCCAAAGTCGAAAATCTCATTGCTGAGATAGATGCTCTTGGCTAAGTTGCTCGTGGATCGCGCCGTCCCTCGTTTCGGTTTTGCGACCCAGTTCGCTCTTGTTGTTCTTGCCGGATTTGCCATGACAGCGTTGACCGCGCTGTCGAACCCGAGCTCGTCGACGCTGTGGATTGATGTCGTCCATGTCGCGATGCCGGCGCTCGCGAGCGTTCTGGTCATCGGGCTGGTTCGATCGGGGGTTCTGCCGCCTCCAGCAATTCGCACCTTCGCTTATTTGATTTTCTTTTCCGTCGCCGCGCTGACAGCAACAGGCTTCATGAGTGTGATGAACGGCCTCGCCGTGTCGTCTCCGAATCCTTTCCTCTACGGGTATTCGTTCTACTCGGCATCGCTGGCATATCTGGTACTCATGGAAGGTCGCTCGGCGTCCTTCACGCGAACCTTCGACATCGCCAACCCGCTGATGTTGGCGACAGGACCGTTGGCGATCTCGGTCGCGTCAATGCGACACTGGTCGCTTCGAGGTCGACTCAATTTCTTTTTCCCGTTCCTCGTAATCGGCGTGTTCTTTTTCATCGTCCTCGGCTTGGGGTTGGCCCCGGCTCTCGCCATCAAGGAACAACTAAACCTTCTGTCGGGCCTGGCCTTCGGATTCGTCTTTGAGTTGTTCATTTATGTCAACTTCGCCGGGCTTTCACTCATCGTTTATGCGGTAGCGGGAATAATCGGAATGCGGGTGCCCCTCAACTTCAAACAACCCTTTTCGGCAGCGAACATTCTCGACTTCTGGAAAGGCTGGCACCTGTCGCTCAGTTCTCTCTTGAAGGAACTGTTCTACAAACCGGTCCGCGCACGGTGGGGAACATACGCCGCAGTCATGGTGACGTACCTCGCATCCGCGTCATGGCACGGGATGACACTCAACTTCGCGATTTGGGGATGTCTTCACGGCGCGGTTTTCGTCGCGTCAATCGCCCTCCTGAAGCGCAAGCACGCCATCTGGGCGTTCGTCATCTTCCCGCCGACGGTGGTCATCGCCCGCATGATTTTTGGTACTCCCAGTTTCGACAGCTTGGTCACAATCGTCAATCACGTTCCGACCCTCGCGGAAGCGACGGTCGCGGCCCGAACCGTGCTCGAGTGGCCGACCGAGACGCTCATTGCACTTGCGATGTCCGTTGCCCTCGTTGTTATTGAATTTGCATGGCGCACGACACCGCTCCTCATTGGGCGCAACTACAAATTCCTTCGGGTTCGCGCAACCCAGATTGTCCTGATGGCGGCAATCATTATGTTTGCCTCTGGCCGGATCGGAGACGTCATTGCTGCGTATGGTCAAAGATAAATACGTCTGGCTCGTCGCCCTATTCGTGGCGGGTTACATCGCGTGGGTTGCCGTGAGCGGATTTCTTGCGTCCGCGACGATGTTCTCGGGGTCGATACACGACCAAAAAGTGACCCGCATGCAGGGTATCGGTGCGGTCGAAGGCCTGATTGTCGGCGGTTCCAACGCGGTGTACAGCCTTTCTGCCGAACGGTTGTCGGAACTTTCGGGTGAAACCTGGTTCAACGCTGCGTTGCCCCGAGAGGGTTTCTCCGAGGAAAACATGACGGCTTTTGTCGACGAATTCGTCAATTCGGTTGATGCGGACAAAATTTCGACCGTAGTAATTTCGAGTGCACGACACTGGCGTGCGAACAGGCGCGACAGTGTCACAGAGACAAACACAGAGACAAACACAGAGCTGGGCTTCGATGGGATGAAAGATTCACCCTTTTGGCTTCCTTCTCAATCCTTATGGGACTTCGTAAGCGGGACACCGGCAAAAATTTTTCCGACCATTATTGCCAGTCAAGGGGATTTAGTCCACGATGCGACAGATTTGTGCTTACCTAATCTGCGCAAGGTAGCAACTGACTGGGCGACCGACCGGCAGATCGACGCGCTATTGGAATCCTGGTTGCCTCTTGTTCATTCGAGGTTCCCACGCGCGGCCATGGTGATTACCATTCCGTCGCGATACATGGTCGACCGCGCGGACCCAGTAGCCAGCGGGGATTACCTTGAGCGTATGCAGGCCAGGATTGATGCCTGGATTGGCGCTCATCCCGAAACAGCGGGTATTCAGATTTCAACCGTTCTCGAGACCAACTACGACGACCCATCAATTCTGTGTACCGCCGGGCTGCACTACAACGCGACAGGGCGATTATTGCGAACCGACGCCCTTTACGCCATGCTCATTGAAAAGGGGTGACACATGGTCGATAAATGGACGGCAGCAGAACGCGCAGCCATGAAGGATCGTGCCGCCGAGGTCAAGGGCAAGAAAGTGGACGGGCTTACTGCGGTGCTCGAGAAGATTGCGGCGATGGCGCCGGCCGATCGAAAAATCGCCGAGAGCGTCCATCGACTTGTCGTGAAAATCGCGCCAGGTTTGGAAGTAAAGACTTGGTACGGAATGCAGGCTTATTTCCTTGACGGAAAAGTAGTGCTGTTCTTCCAAGATGCCGCGAAGTTCAAGTCCCGATATTCGACTCTCGGATTCCAAGACTCCGCCCAACTGGATGACGGGGACATGTGGCCAACGTCATTTGCGGTTCTCGCGTGGTCGGCTGCCGTCGAGAAAGAAGTTTCCGATACTATCCTTCGCGCAATCGCGCGAGCCTGAGTCGACGACGCACCTCGTTTAGTGGTGAGCGACAGATCGTTCTAGTTTCGCGCCTTCGACATCGACATCAGGCAGGATACGGTCGAGCCAGGTGGGTAACCACCACGCGGCTGGGCCGAGCAATTTGAGGGCGGCGGGCACGAGAACGAGCCTCACGAGGAATGCGTCGACGAGCACGCCGACGGCGAGTCCGAAACCGACCGGTCGGATCATGGTTGTGTGGCTAAACACGAACCCGCCGAACACCGCGATCATAATGATTGCGGC
>JBEGPO010000056.1:0-3624 GCA_041181465.1 Actinomycetota bacterium
GCAAATCGACAGGGTGCGGGCTCCGACCTCGCGTGCGTACTTGACGGCCATGAGCGTGTCCATCGTTTCGCCCGATTGGCTCACCGAGACAATCAGTGTTCGATTCGAGATGACGGGTTCGCGATAACGAAATTCGTGGCTGAGTTCCACGTCGACGGGAATCCGCGCCCACTGTTCGAGCGCGTACTTTCCCACGAGTCCGGCATAGGCCGCTGTCCCGCAGGCGATGATAATGATCCGGTCGACGTCGATGAACGCAGACGGCTCGAAGCCCTCGATGTGTACCTCGCCGTTCTTGATTCGGCCACGAAGCGTGTCGGCGACCGCGGCCGGCTCTTCACTAATTTCTTTCGCCATGAACGACGGCCACCCACCCTTGTCGGCGGCGGACACATCCCACGTCACGGTAAACGGTTCGGGTGTGACGGAGTTGCCGTCAAAATCAATAACCGTGACAGCGTCCTTGGTAATCGTCACGATCTGGTCCTGGCCGATGGCCAAGGCGTCGCTCGTGTATTCAACAAACGCGGCGACGTCGCTTCCGAGGAAGTTCTCGCCCTGACCGAGCCCGATGACGAGTGGCGAGTTACGGCGAGCACCGACGACGACACCGGGCGAATCTTCGTGCACGACCAGCAGAGTGAATGCTCCGTCCAAGCGGGCGACGACGGCGCGCAGGGCTTCGGTCAAATCAGACGTTCGGTGATACTCGCGGGCCACCATGTGGGCGGCCACCTCGGAATCCGTCTCGGACGTGAATTCGGCTCCCTCGGCGACGAGTTCGGCCTTGAGCTCGGCAAAGTTCTCGATGATTCCGTTGTGGATTAGAGCAAGTTTGCCCCCGTCCGCGAGGTGCGGGTGGGCGTTGACGTCGGTTGGTGCCCCGTGAGTGGCCCACCGGGTGTGTCCGATGCCCGTATGGCCGTCATCGAGCGGATTGGCGACGAGTTCGTCCCGCAGTGTCTGAAGCTTTCCTGAGCGCTTACGGGTCTGCAGGTCGGTCGAGATGATGGCGACACCCGCAGAGTCGTACCCGCGATACTCCAAGCGCCCGAGGCCCCCGAGAAGGACCTCCTGGGAACCTCGAGGACCCACGTAACCGACGATTCCGCACATGGGGGCAAGTCTAACCGCCCCGCGAGCAGAGTATCGTTGAGCAAATGGCGGATAGTTCAATCGGGTTGACCCCGTTCCATGAGATTCCTCGTCATCGGTGGTCAGCACTCGCGTCGTCTTTGGCGTCTCCTCTGTCGGAGAAGGAAATCGAACGCATTCGCGGGCTCGGCGACAGCCTCGACATCGACGAGGTCGACAGCATCTATATCCCGTTGACAAACCTTCTTTCGCGTTACGCCAAGGCGGCGCGCCAAACTCACGCCGACACCGCGGCGTTCCTCGGGATCACGAAACCGCACACTCCTTTCGTCATCGGAGTTGCCGGTAGCGTCGCGGTCGGTAAGTCCACCGTGTCCCGACTGCTGCGCGAACTGCTGTCCCGCGACCCCGAGACGCCCAACATCGCACTGGTGACGACCGACGGGTTCCTGTACCCCAATGCCGAATTGAGCAGGCGTGGAATCGCGCATCGCAAGGGCTTTCCCGAATCGTACGACCGCCGTGCGCTGCTTCGGTTCGTCACAGAAATCAAGTCGGGGGCGGAAAGGGTGTTTGCGCCGGTCTATTCCCACCTGTCGTACGACATCATCCCCGGCGACACAATCGAGGTCTCGAGGCCCGACATCCTCGTTGTCGAGGGCCTGAATGTTCTGCAACCACCCACCGCTGGGCAATCTGTCGCCCTGTCGGACTTGTTCGATTTCTCAATCTACGTGGATGCGCGAACAGCCGATATCGAATCCTGGTACGTCAACCGGTTCCTTGCGCTACAGACCAGCGCATTCGCCGACGAGCGATCGTTTTTCCACCGATACGCGGCGTTCTCGCGCGTCGAGGCCATCGCCGAAGCGACGGCAATCTGGAAGTCCATCAACGAACCGAACCTGATTGAGAACATCGCACCGACCCGCTCGCGCGCGAAGTTGGTCCTAAAAAAGGACCGCGACCACACCGTGTCGACGGTTTTGTTGCGCAAGATCTAGAGGCCGAGTCGCGCGCGTACTGTGTCCGCCAATCGGTTGGCGACGCTCTCGGCGTGATCCTGAGTCGCGGCTTCGACCATGACCCGCACCAATGGCTCGGTCCCCGACGCCCGGAGCAGGATTCGACCCGAATCGCCGAGCTCGTCCTTGAGTTCCGACTGCAATGCGGCGATTTCTGTATCCGAGTCCAGATGCGTGTGGTCAACGTCTTTCACGTTGACGAGAGTCTGGGGCAGCGCGGTCATCACGGCGGCCAGTTCCGTCGCAGTTTTTCCCGATCGCACCATCTCGGCTGCGAGGTGAAGACCGGTGAGCAGCCCGTCACCCGTCGTAGAGTGGTCCGCGAAGATGATGTGTCCCGATTGTTCGCCGCCAAAGTTGTAGGCACCCGTTGCCATGTCCTCGAGGACATAACGGTCGCCGACCGCCGACCGCCGGAGCGAGATTCTCTCTCGATTGAGGGCGATTTCGAGGCCGAGGTTGCTCATGACCGTTGCGACAACCGTCGAACTCTTGAGCAGACCCCGTTCGTTCATCGACACAGCAAGAATCGCCATGATGTGATCGCCGTCGATGACCTGTCCGCTCGCGTCGATGGCGAGGCATCGGTCCGCGTCACCATCGTGTGCAATACCGAGGTCGGCTCCGACATCAACGACAGTTTTTTGCAAAAGGGCGAGGTCGGTTGAACCGCACCCCTCATTGATGTTGAGACCATCCGGGTCACTACCGATTACGGTGACCTGCGCACCAGCGTCTTTGAACGCACGCGGTGAAATTCCGGCGGCCGCGCCGTTCGCGCAGTCGATGACGATGTGCAACCCGGCCAGCGAGATGTCCATCGTGGCAAGGAGGTGAAGCACGTATCGGTCTTCCGCATCGGCAAATCGGCGAATTCGACCGACTCCCGCGCCAGTCGGCTGAAGGCGCGGTCCTGCCATCGCTTTTTCGATCCGCTCCTCGACGACGTCGGGAAGCTTCGTTCCACCGAATGAAAAGAACTTGATCCCGTTATCCGCTGCGTGGTTGTGCGACGCAGAGATCATGACGCCGAAGTCAGCCTGAATGTCGTTGACAAGAAACGCTGCTGCCGGGGTGGGCAAAACTCCGGCATCGAGAACATCAATGCCGGAACTTGCCAACCCGGCCGAAACCGCCGCCGTCAGGAATTCGCCAGAGATTCGCGGATCACGCGCAACAACCGCGCGCGGCTTACGCCCCTCTCGACGCACCTCGTCGGCGTGTCGACCCTGTGTGAGAACCTGGGAGGCTGCCTGCGCAAGACGCAGGGCCAAGTCGGCCGTGAGTTCGGCGTTGGCGAGCCCGCGAACACCATCGGTCCCAAAGAGACTCGACATCGGAGAATGACCGATTAACGCTTCGAGTACTGGGGAGCCTTGCGGGCCTTCTTGAGTCCAGCCTTCTTGCGCTCCTTGATACGTGCGTCACGCGTGAGGAAACCGGCCTTCTTGAGGGTCGGACGGTTGTTCTCGCTGTCGATTTCGAGAAGGGATCGAGCGATGCC
>JBEGPO010000057.1:0-4741 GCA_041181465.1 Actinomycetota bacterium
AGATTACAAGCCTCGGTCTTGTCCAAATGACGCGAAAGAAGTTGGGACTTGGGCTCCTCGAGACATTCGGCGAACCGTGTGAGGTCTGTGCCGGCCGTGGATTGATCATCCACCACGAACCCGTCGGGAAGGCCCGTGTCGAAGGTTCACCCGAACCCGGTGCGTCGCGCCGCGGTCGTGGTAAACAGACGACTCAGCCCAAGCAACAGCCGGGGCAAACGGGCACCCACGAAATCACCGATGGTGCTCGTAGCGCGCTCGCCGCGATTGCCACGGCAACCGTCCACCACGACAGCGCCGACGGTGCGACAGCCGCGCGAAGAGGAAAGCCGATCTCTAATCTCGACTCGCTTCTCGATGCGCTCCCGGAGGCGCCAGAACCCGGTGCTCGAACTGCTCGACGCCCGCGTCGTGCGACGAAGAAAGCTACCTCGGACACCTCTACCGACGAATCGACGCAGACCAACTAACTGGATTTGCCTGAATGGCACGATTGGGCTATTCTTGACCCTTGGTGCGCAATGCGAACATTTCGGTCCGCACCGAGTTTTCGAAAGGACATCACCGTGGTTTACGCGATTGTGCGCGCCGGAGGGCGACAGGAAAAGGTCGAGGTTGGGACCATCCTCACTGTCGACCGCATCAAGGCCGACGACAAGGGGTCGATCTCGCTCGCTCCGGTCCTTCTCGTGGACGGTGACAAGATCGAATCGAACGCCGCGGCCCTCGCAAAGGTGACCGTCACCGCACAGGTTCTCGAAGATCTTCGCGGCCCCAAAATCGTCATTCACAAGTTCAAGAACAAAACCGGGTACCACAAGCGTCAGGGCTTTCGCGCTGACCTCACCCGCGTGAAAATTACGAGCATCAAGTAGTCGAGGGAGAATAGCGACATGGCACATAAAAAGGGAGCGTCGTCCACTCGTAACGGACGTGACTCGAACCCCCAGTACCTTGGCGTTAAGCGCTACGGTGGCCAGGTCGTCAAGGCCGGCGAAATCATCGTCCGCCAGCGTGGAACCCACTTTCACCCCGGCGCCGGCGTCGGCCGTGGTGGCGATGACACGCTCTTCGCTCTCGTAGCTGGTTCGGTGCAGTTCGGTGCAAAGGGTGGCCGCAAGGTCATCAACATCGTTCAGAGCGCATAAGTTTTTCACGCGGCGGGGCGGGCTTCGGCCCGCCTTGTCGTATTTTCGCAGGAGAAGGAGGTGACACGTGGTCTCGTTCATCGATGAGGTGACCGTGCATCTCAAGGCCGGACACGGCGGTAACGGCTGTGTGTCGGTGAAGCGCGAAAAATTCAAGCCCCTCGCCGGTCCCGACGGCGGCAATGGCGGCAATGGCGGCGACATCGTTCTCGTGTCAGACCCCCAGGTGACGACGCTTCTCGACTTCCACTATCGACCTCACCGTTCGAGCGAAAACGGTGGGTTCGGCATGGGCGATCACCGAAGCGGGCACAAAGGCGAATCGCTGACGCTTCCCGTCCCCGTCGGAACGGTGATCAAGGACGTCGATGGTGAGGTTCTCATCGACCTCGACAAGCCGGACATGGAATACGTGGTGGCTCCCGGCGGTCAAGGCGGGCTCGGCAATTCGGCCCTCGCCTCGCTCAAACGCAAGGCTCCCGGGTTCGCACTTCTCGGCACGCTCGGGTGGGACGGCGATATCGTTCTCGAACTCAAGACCGTCGCCGATGTCGCCCTCGTCGGATACCCGTCCGCGGGAAAATCGTCTCTCATTGCGTCCGTCTCGGCGGCGAAACCGAAAATCGCGGATTACCCATTCACGACCCTGCACCCCAATCTCGGCGTCGTCGACGTCGAACAGTATCGCTACACGATCGCGGATGTTCCCGGACTCATCGCGGGCGCCTCAGAGGGCAAGGGACTCGGTCTCGATTTCCTTCGACACGTCGAGCGGTGTCGCGTGCTCATTCACGTGATCGATTGCGCAACCCTCGAGCCCGCGCGCGATCCGATGAGCGACTTCGACATCATTCGTGCGGAACTCGCGGCGTATCCCGTCCCCGACGGTTCGATACCACTCATCGAGCGCCCCCAGCTCATCGTCCTCAACAAGATCGATGTTCCCGAAGCGGCCGACCTCGCGGAACTTGTCCGTGCCGATTTCGAAGCTCTCGGATACGAGGTTTTCGCGGTGTCGGCCGCAACGCGCGCGGGGCTTCGCGACCTCACGCTTCGAATCGGCCAGATGGTCGGAGCCGATCGCGCCGAGCGACTCGCAGCCGAAGAATTGCGCCAACGAATAATCATCCGACCACGCGCAGTCGACGAGAAGCAACTCACCGTCCTAGTCGAGCACCGAGGCGATGACGTGACGTATCGAATTCGCGGCCCCAAACCAGAGCGCTGGGTTCAGCAGACCGACTTCAATAACGAGGAAGCCATCGGGTATCTCAGCGACCGTCTTGCCAAGATCGACCTGGACGACCACCTCTACAAGGCCGGCGCGGTTCCAGGGTCCACCGTCTACATCGGTGACGGTGACCGTTTTGTGTTTGATTGGGAACCGACCATGACGAGCGCCGCCGAGATGATGGTCAGTCCGCGTGGAACCGATGCGCGACTGCACGAAAGCGATCGGGCAACGACGTCGGATCGCCGAAAGTCGTACAAGGAACGCATGGACGCGAAAGCGGCCGCCCGTGCAGAGTTGGAACGCGAACGCGAAGCAGGAATCTGGCCGGACGAGGGCGACGGTGGAAAAGCGGAGTGAGGTGACCTCGGCGACACGAATAGTCGTCAAGGTCGGGTCGTCGTCAATCAGCGGTGAGAACGTTCATCAGTTGGCGACAATCGTCGAGGCTCTCGCCGGCGCACACGCACGAAACGTCGATGTTGTGCTCGTGTCGAGTGGCGCGATTGCGACGGCGCTTCCCCATTTCGGACTAACCGCCCGTCCTGCGAACGACCTCGTCACGGAACAGGCCGCTGCAGCGGTCGGACAGACGATGCTCATGGTTCGCTACCAAGACTGCCTCAATCGTTTCGGAATCGTCGCGGCACAAGTGTTGCTGACCTCCGGTGACCTCGAATCCGATGCGACGCGCGACAACGCAAAGGCCGCACTCGACAAACTCCTGGAACTCACGTTCCTTCCAATCGTCAACGAGAACGACACCGTCGCAACCCACGAAATCCGGTTTGGCGACAATGACCGATTGGCCGCGTTGGTCGCCGAACTTGTCGACGCAGACCTGTTGGTGTTGCTGAGCGACGTCGATGCGCTGTACTCTCGCCCACCAGGGGAGCCCGGCGCAGAAGAAATTGAGTTCGTGACATACGGAGACGACTTGTCCGGAATTGAAATCGGTTCGATCGATTCTTCCGGTGTCGGCACGGGCGGCGCCGAGACAAAAATCGCGGCGGCCCTGCACGCAACCCGAGCCGGTGTTCCGGTCATCCTGACGTCCGCAGCGAACATCGGACCGGCCTTGTCCGGCGATTCGATCGGAACGTGGTTTGAGGCTTCGCCCCGTTAGCCCGCGCAACCTAAACTGGCAACCATGACCGATGCCTTCCAGCAGATTCTTGACGATGCGCGAGCTGCGTCGATTGTTCTTGCTCAAACCTCCACGACGGTGAAGAACCAGGCACTCACTGCCATCGCCGACGCGCTGTTGACGAATTCGGATCGCATCGTGACCGCAAACGCCCATGATCTCAATCTCTCGCGAAGCGACGGAATGGCAGAGGGACTGCTCGACCGACTTCAACTCACGACCGAACGCGTCGAGGGTCTGGCGCGAGCGGTGCGCGACATCGCGGCTCTGCCCGACCCCATCGGTGAAGTTCTTGGCGGAAGCACGCTGCCGAACGGACTACACCTGACGCAGGTTCGAGTGCCGTTCGGTGTGGTCGGTTCGATCTATGAAGCGCGGCCGAATGTGACGGTCGATCTCGCGGCAATTTTGCTGAAGAGCGGGAACGTCGCCATCCTGCGAGGCGGAAGCGCAGCGGAAAACACGAACACGGTCCTCGTCGACGTGATTGGCTTTGCTCTCGAGAACTGTGGCTTGCCTCGAGCGGCGGTTCAGACAATCGACGCGTTCGGACGAGAGGGCGCAAACCGGCTCATGAACGCACGCGGTTTCGTTGACGTTCTCGTTCCGCGCGGCAGTGCGTCGCTCATCAGCGCGGTGGTCAATGATTCGAGCGTTCCCGTGATCGAAACCGGTGCTGGCGTCGTCCACATTTTTCTCGATGCCAGCGCGGAACTCGAGATGGCGAGCGACATCGTTCACAACGCTAAAACGCAGCGCGTCGGGGTGTGCAACGCGCTCGAAACGTTGCTCGTCCATCGTGACGCGGCGTCGCGGCTTATTCCCGCCATCCTCGAAAGAATGGTCGAATCTGGTGTCACAATTCATGCCGATGACGCGACACGAGCGATTTTTCCGCACGCCGAACCGGCGACGGCGGAGGACTGGGGACACGAATATCTCTCGCTCGACCTCGCGGTGGGGATCGTCGACTCCCTCGACGCGGCGATTGACCACATCGGTGTGCACTCGACCCATCACACCGACGCCATCATCACCAACGACATGGCGAATGCTGAAAGGTTCGTGGCTGAGGTGGACTCCGCTGTGGTGATGGTGAATGCGTCGACACGGTTTACGGACGGCGGTGAGTTCGGCTTCGGTGCCGAAGTAGGAATCTCGACCCAGAAGCTACACGCGCGCGGGCCGATGGGACTGCGCGAATTGACGAGCACG
>JBEGPO010000058.1:0-4463 GCA_041181465.1 Actinomycetota bacterium
AGCCGGCCGGCCTGGCGGCCGAACACAAGTTCACGCACGAGCGACCACATGCCGATGACGGGTGCCACGAACAGCGCCAACCCGTACACGAGCGTGAGCGGCTGACTCGAGGCAACCAGCAGCGCGGCCTGATACGCGGCGAACACGATGTACAGAACGAGCAGTGCCGACATCACGGCGACTCCAATAATCGTGCGGGTCGTCTTCATCCCTCCAGCCTATTCTTGCGGCGCGCTCGCCCGTGCCACTCTCCCTCCCTTAACAGCCCCACTCCCCCTGTTTCTGCAGACATCTCGCCCCTCCCCACCTGTTTCTGCAGACATCCCTGGATTTTCTTGCGTTGGCGCACCTTTTTCCAAAATTGTCTGCAGAAACGAGAGCTCAGGACCGCAAAAACGCAGACGAACGGTAGCGGGGGTTCTTCAGTGCATTTCGAATCAATCGTTCCAAGCCGTGCCAGTCCTCAACTTGTTTGAAAGTCAGTTCAATCACATCCCAACCTTGGCTGCGTAACCACAAAACCCTTTCACGATCTTTTTCCCAGGCTTGCTGCGAGGCGTGAAATTCTGCGCCATGTGTTTCAACGACTAACTTGCCGTTGAGCAGGAAATCGACGCGAAAACTCCCAATTTTTACCTGCATCTCATGCTTCAAGCGTGCTTTCATCAACTTGTAACGAAACACCGATTCGAGAGGACTCTCGGGAGTTCCCGACCGCAAATTAATGATTTGGCGTTTCTGTTGAGGAACCCGCGCTTTGAGGTCGCTCCACTGAGATACAGACAGGGCATTTTGGCGAGTAAGAAAGTCAACGAGCGCGAGACTCCAAGCCGGGGGTTGACAGTGCAGGTAGTCCTCAATCACATCGACTGGTGCAACGCAAGCACCTGCCCTGGTCGGCGAAGTGCGTCGACACGACGTCCGAACGCCCTCAACGGGACGTGGCGCGCGAAGGTGATATTCCAACCGTTGAAACGGCCAACCCATCTCGCTTGCGGCGCTGACGCATGTAAGCAGCCCTCGATCAATGATCGCTCTCTTCGCAATTGGCGAAATGTGAGTCAGTGAATACCAGCCTTTACGCAAGCGGAGAATTTCACACCGGGCCAGAGCTGCCTCGACCTGCCCAACAGTTACCCCGCGACGCTTAAGCTCGCTCAATTTCGCAACGCCACCGAGTCTGGTGAGTGCCACGTTTAGTTCCACACATCAATTCTGAGATTTGCCTAGGTGATTTTCACTTGTTCACAGCGATACTGTGAGCCATCTCAGATACCCAATCCATTGGGAAAACTTTCGGCCAAATGCGATTGATTACGCAGACAATTTTCAAAAATCGCGCGCTAGCGTCCGAATTTCACGATTTGTCTGCAGGAACAGGTGGGCGTGGGCAAAATGTCTGCAGAAACAGGTGGGCAGGGGCTAGGCGGTGAGGAAAGCGAAGGTGTCGGGCGAGATGTCCCCGACGGCCGAGATGCTCATCGGCGCGGCGATGAGAGTGTGCGCGAGCGCGGTGACAGAATCGCTCGAGACGGCGGCGAGCAAACGCTCGGCCTCGTCGAGGTCACGATATTCGCCGAGGAATTCCGATCGCGCCAAACGGTTCATGCGCGAATCGGTCGATTCGAGCGACAACGTCGACGACCCGAGGATCTGCCCGCGAGCCCGGTTCATCTCGGCGTCGGTGACCGAGGTCATCGATTCGAGTCCGTCGCGCATCAATCGCGCGACTTCCCCCACCGCGTGCGGCGCACACCCGGCGGCGATACCGACGGCACCGGCGTCGGAGTACATCACGGGGAACGCGTCGACCGAGTAGGCAAGCCCGCGCTTCTCACGAATCTCTTGGAACAACCGCGACGATGAGCCGCCGCCCAAAATCGACGTCAACACGTTGAGGTCGTTGCGGCGCGAATCGCTGGCCACTACCCCGGGGATGCCCATCATGACGACCACTTGCTCAAGCGGTCGATTGGTCACGAGAACGTCGTGTCGGTCGGATATTGGGACCTCTGCCTGGGAGCGTCGCGCTTCGGGCGCTCCATCGTCGAGCGTCCAACCCACGAGCGACTCCAGAACCATGGCGACCACGTCGTCATGCGCGACGTCGCCGGCGGCCGTCACAATCAAGTCGCGCGGTTGGTAACGGTCGGCGTAGTGCTCGACGACCGAGTCACGCAGGGCGCCTTCGATGTCCGCAACCGTTCCGCCGATCGGACGAGCCAGAGGCGAGTCCCCGAATACGGCGGTGAAGAACTGCTCGGCGCACACGTCGTCCGGGTCGTCTGCCGCCATGGCCAACTCTTCAAGGATGACGGTGCGTTCCATCTCGAAGTCGTCGGGACGCAACAGCGAGTTCGACACCTGGTCCCCCAGAACGCGGACCGCGGTCGCCAAATCCTTGGATCGCACTCGCGCGAGGTAACAGGTGTTCTCCTTTGCGGTGAGCGCGTTGTGAAAGGCGCCCATCGCGTCGAACGTTTCAGAAATCTCGAATGCGCCGCGCGTGGTGGTCCCCTTGAACAAGAGGTGTTCCAAAAAGTGTGTCGACCCGTGATGACCGGCGTCCTCGTCACGCGAGCCCGCACCAATCCAGAATCCGATGGTCACCGACCGAGAACCCGGCACGCGCTCGGTCAGAACCCGAAGCCCGCTCGAGTGAACCGTGCGGCGAACCTCGCAGTCGCCTGTCGACGTGAATGAAATGAACGGTTCGGTAAGGGGAAGTTCGATGTGCGCCATGAGACTTTGAGCCTACACAGCGCCGCCCAATGAAAAACGGGGACGAGCCGAAGCCCGCCCCCGCCTTTACTGAACGACTACTTGTCGCGGAATTCAGCCTTCGCGAATTCCTTGTCGTCTTCTGCCGACTTGATACGTGCGATCGAGAAGATCATGAGACCGAAGAGACACTTCGCGAGGATGTCCGCGATGGTGTATCCGACCTCACGTGCAACGAATGCCGACGCGTCGAACGTGTCAGCGCTCATGCCCAAGATGTACGTGATGGGGTAAACGCCCCACGTTGCAAGGAGGAGGAGACGAAGAAGAGAAATCTTCTTGCGAACCTCAGCCGACTGCTTCGCGAGGCTCTTGCCGAGTTCGACGAAGAGGACGAAGAGGATGTAGAGGAACGGAATGGTCGAGAGGACCAACCATACTTCTGAGCCCCAACCGAAGAGGTCGATCTTGGCGTCTCCGGGGTAGCCGAGGAGGATCATGGCTGCTGCTGCAGGCACCAAGCGGTTCAACAGTGAACGCTGGACTGCGATAGCAAGACCCAGCACAGCAACTGCTTCTACGAGGAGAAGCGGCACCGTGAGGAGCCAGTCAACGTAACGGTAACCAACGTTGTACGCGTCGGAGTTGTTCTCTGCGGTTCCTGCAAACGCGTGGTTGAACGAGTCAAACATGCGGAAGTAGTGGTACGCAGCAATCGAGGTAACGGTTGCCGAAACCATAACCGCCATGCGGTAACGGGTGGCAACGCGCTCACGCGCGATGAAGAGGAAAATCGAGGTGAACAGCATGCTCGCGATACCCAGCGAGAACATGTTGTAAACCAAATTGAATTGGGTGTTGTCTAACAGACCGGACAGCGTGTTCACACGAAGCCTTTCGGTTCAAAACGGGCTGAACACGAGTGGCGTTCATCCCATCGGGAAGTCTCCCTAACACGGGAACCATTCCCCGTGCGCTACGTACACTACTACTTTCTCGTCGAAAATTCACGCAGAAACGGCAATAAAAAGCGGGGGCAAGCCGAAGCCCGCCCCCGCAATTTGTGGAGATTTACTCGGCGTCGGCCTCAGCCGCGTCCGAGCCACCGTCTTCACCCTCGACAACGGGAACAAGCGAGAGCTTGCCGCGGTCGTCGATCTTGGCGATTTCGACGAGGACCTTCTGACCGACCGAGAGCACGTCTTCCGCGTTCTCGACGCGCTTTCCACCCGAGAGCTTGCGCAGCTCTGAGATGTGCAGCAGTCCGTCTTTGCCGGGCATGAGCGACACGAACGCACCGAACGCCGCGATCTTGACGACGGTTCCGAGGAACTGCTCGCCGACCTCGGGGTTGATGGGGTTCGCGATCTGGTTGACGCGGTCACGCGCCGCCTCGGCCGACGGGCCGTCGTTCGAGCCGATGTAGACGGTTCCGTCTTCTTCGATCGAAATCTGGGCACCGGTCTCGTCCTGGATGGAGTTGATCGTCTTGCCCTTCGGTCCGATGAGTTCACCGATCTTGTCGACGGGGATCTGGACCGAGATCACGCGAGGCGCGGTCGGTGCCATTTCGTCGGGTCCATCGATGGCCTCATTGAGGACGTCGAGGATTGCGAGTCGAGCGGCCTTGGCCTGGGTCAACGCGCTGGTGAGGACCGATGCCGGGATTCCGTCGAGCTTGGTGTCGAGCTGAATCGCGGTGATGAAGTCCTTCGTTCCGGCGACCTTGAAGTCCATGTCGC
>JBEGPO010000059.1:0-3205 GCA_041181465.1 Actinomycetota bacterium
CCAGTGTGTTCCACTGCATTCGGGCGCCGCTCGCAACCGTGAGCGCATCGAGCATGTCCGGAACGTGTGCACCGGGGCGAACAAACTCTTTCGCGAGTTTCTTGAGCCGGCGTCTCTGGGCTCCGGGAATGGCGTCATCGCGCGTTGTGGGTGTGTAGGCCGCAACGAAGTCGTCGATAGACCTGTCGAAAAGTTCGGGCGTGAATCTGTCCAACGTTGCGCTCACACCGTTCAGAGTGTCCAGTCGATACCGAAGGTCATCTAGCGAGGATCCCGCCCCCACCGGAGTCGGCTCGAGAATTTCCACCGCCATGCGTTCGAGCGTTGACAGGCTGGTTGTATCGAGGCGAGTGGCCGCGTGTAACGCCGCGGAGGCCTGCGCGGCGTTATCAAAGTGCGCCGTCGCCCATGGTGAGGCCGCGCGAGCGGATTGGAACTGGCCAAGATCAGCGGCCGCGAGGAGCGTACTTACGACCTCGTCCATCGTGGAAGTCAGGGCGATGACCGAATCAACATCAAGCGACACTTCGTTGGTTGCTTCGGTCGTATTGGCCAAACGCGCGAGTTCCCGAATCGCGTCGAGAACGCTGACACGGAAACGCGGGTCGGGTTGGTTGAGCGCCGTCCGGTAATCGCCGATGACGCTGCGCATTCGCAATAGCGCCGTATCAACATCCATCGTGTTGGGCACGGGGGTTTTTTCAATTCGGCTGATCGAACGGATGAGGTCAGCCTTGATGGTGGAGGGCGACGCACCCAGCCCGTCGAGCCCCAGATTTCCAAGGGTGCGGCGTATGTCGTCTAGTCGTGCTCGACGAGGACCCGCGACGAGGACTCGCTTGCCCGAACGAATGAGTTCGCCCACAGCATTGACGATGGTTTGCGTCGCGCCCGATCCTGACGGAGTGCCGACGACAATCGAGTTACCGGCAACAATGTGGGCGATGATTCGCTCCTGTTCGGCATCCGCATCGAGCAACAGGCTGTCGGTATCGAGGCTTCGCGTGTCCGAATTGCCCGGGTCTACCGCTGCGTGACTCTCGGCAAAGATGCCCATCGCGTTCGGGTTCCCGCCGATCGTATCGAGCAGCGGGTGGTCGAGAATTCGAGCGGCACTCACCATGTTCGACGCAACGTCACTCAAATTGGCAATCGCGAGTGTGGGGACAACCATTGCGCCGTCAATGTGGGCAATGAGACCGTGCAACCGATCGAGCGCACCGTTAGGCCGGAAGGACCCGTTGTCATTGGTCAGCGCGACGAAAGTCCGCTCATCAAGGGCGATGCCGAATTGGTAAGCGAGTTCGCGAGCGAAAGCGGGGTTGAGGTGCAAAGCGCCCGTCAACTGAACCTCGAGGTCGTCCCCTTTGCGGTGCATCGAAATCGGTCGCAGCAGCATCGGTGCCGTGAAATGCTCGTCGCCGTTCATCCAGGACACGAGGCCGACGGCGAGGAACACCGAGTCGATTCCGCGTGCGGCGGCGAGTTCGACCGCTTTGTCGTTGATGCGCAACGCGCTTTGGCGGGCACGGTGAAGCGCAACATCATCGCGAACAAGATTTCGCAAAAGAGTCGGCGTGCCGGCAAAGAATCGGGCGAGGCCGCCGGGGTGACCCGTGCTCAGTTCGATCGCGACGTGGCTGGGGAAATGCAGAAGGGGGTTCGTTCCACCAAGTTTCGACAGTTCGCGTCGCCACTTTTCCCACACAGTGTCGGCGACGTTGGTGATTGTCGCCGTTGCGTTACCGGTGGCGAGGTTTGACGGGTCATCGAACGCAGACAGCGCGCGGGAAATGTCGCCTGTCCAGTCGCTCTCGTCCGACTCCAACACGCTTTTACGCTATCGGGAACCCTGTAAAAACCAGGGAACCACTCCGATGGCTGAATTTACAGTCAAAAATATAAGGAGTGCCGCTGGAGCGGGAGAGTCCTGCGGACTCTCCCGTCTTATTCAACGTGGCACGCAGAGCAATTGTTAAGGAGTGCCGCTGGAGCGAACAAGTCCAGTGGACTTGTTCGTCATACTCGACCGGTCACCAATTCGACGGTTTTAAGTGGTGCCGCTGGAGGGACTCGAACCCCCAACCCTTTCCTTAGGACGGAACTGCTCTTCCATTGAGCTACAGCGGCGTTAGGTAAATTCAACCACGGTTGGGCTTTAGGCGGCGAGGTAGTCGTTCCACGCCGGCACGTCTCGGTCGATTCCACGCACCAGCCACGATGTTCCACGGGGTTGCCTGGGTTGACTGGATAGAGACCACCCGAGTTCGCGCAGGGTGCGATCAGCCTTCTCGTTATTGCAGCGGACACAGCAGGCGACGAGGTTTTCCCAGCTGTCAGATCCGCCGCGCGATTTGGGTTGGACGTGATCGATTGTGTTGGCGACCTTGCCGCAGTAGGCGCATCGATGGTTGTCTCGACGCAGCACGCCACGCCTCGTGAGCGGCACGCCGCTCGCCATCGGCACGCGGACGTAGCGGCTGAGGATGATGACGCTGGGCCGATCCCACAAGCCCGAGATCCCAAAGACCGGGTTATCTGGTTCGTGGGCAAGAATGTTCGCTTTTCCGGTCATGACGAGCACGATGGCTCGACGATCCGAAACCACGGCGAGTGGCTCATAACCAGCGTTGAGGACCAGGGTTCTCATGGTGTTCCTTTCGGTCCCACATGGGGTGTGGGTTTTCGGGGTTCTGCCACCGTTGCTCGATTCGGGCACAAAAAAAGCACCGTCTTCACAGACGATGCCTTCCGTTGTCGCAACCGTGTCGGTGCGAAACGACGCTCGGACTTATCGGGTGTTCCCAGTCGAATCCTCGGGGGGAGGCTCTGTAGGCACCCGTAAAGCCGCAAACGAGTCGAGTTGTGGTGGTCACGTGCTCAGACTACGCCAGTGAATCCCGTCACTCGGTATTGGCGCGCTAGTTAATTCCCACGCGCACTATGTAGAAATTAGTAGTCCAGATGTCGCGAATGCTCACGTATCCACCCGCGGCCGGGGCGTCAAGGATCTTTCCGTCGCCGGCATAGATTCCGTCGTGACCTGCCATGATGACGAGGTCGCCGGGCTTGGCGTCAGCGAGGCGAATCGGTCGACCCATTGCCGCTTGCGCACTAGCGCTGTGAGGAAGCGCGACACCAAACTGTGCATAGACAAATTCGACGAGTCCCGAGCAATCGAAGCCAGCAGGGGACGCACCACCGT
>JBEGPO010000060.1:0-4871 GCA_041181465.1 Actinomycetota bacterium
CACGGAACGGCCGCTCACGGCTCACGTGTCATGCCGAACAACGCGGTGACGAAACTGGCCGAGGCGGTCGTAAAACTCGGTCGAACGGAATGGCCTGTTCAAATGACGAGCACCACGACCGCTCTTGTTGCTGCCGTCGCCGAGATTCTGGGCCTCGACCCGACAGGCGACCCGCGCGACATCATTCGTGCGACCGGCCTCGCCGCGGGTTTCCTCGAACCGTCGCTGTCCGCCACATCGAACCCGACGCAACTGAACGCCGGCTACAAGCACAACGTCATTCCCGACACCGCGAGCGCCGCCATCGACATTCGCCCCCTGCCCGGTCACGAGGACGAGGTGTTGGCGCGAGTGCGCGACATCGTCGGTCCCGACATTGGTGTTTCGATCGTGACCGAGGACATTGGGCTGGAAAACGCCTTTGACGCACCTATCGTCGATGCGATGGCGAAGGCTCTGCGCGCACAGGACCCCGACGCGACGATGCTTCCGTACCTGCTGTCGGGCGGCACCGACAACAAGGCTCTCGCGCTGCTCGGTATCGCGGGGTATGGGTTCGCGCCGCTACGTCTGCCCGCCGACCTCGACTTTCCGTCGCTCTTTCACGGGGTTGACGAGCGCGTTCCGCTCGACGCGCTCGATTTCGGTCACCGCGTCCTGACCGATTTCCTTCTCGATTACTAGAACAATGGGCGTATGACACCCCTGGACTACATCAACATCGTCCCCGCGCTGGTCCTCGGGCTCATTCAGGGGCTGACCGAATTCTTGCCGATTTCGTCGAGCGCCCACCTACGCATCGCCGGGTTGGTGATGCCCGGCGCGGAAGACCCCGGTGCGACGTTCACGGCGATCACCCAAATCGGCACCGAACTGGCGGTTCTGCTGTATTTCCGCAAGGACATCGCGAACATCTTTCGCTCGTGGTTCTTGTCGGTGTTCTCGCGCCGTCGTGGCGCCGGTCGCTTCTTGACTCCCGAGCAGCGCGTTCAGGCTCGGCTCGGCTGGTACATCATCGTGGGAACGATTCCGATCGCCGTCCTCGGCATGGTGTTCCAAGACACAATCCGAGAGACGTTCCGTTCACTCTGGTTGATTGGAGCCGTTCTCGTCATTTTCGGCATCATCCTGTGGATTGCCGACAAGGTCGGGCGGACCGACCGCGTCCTCGCCGACATGAAACTGCCGCAGGGAGTCGCCATCGGACTCGCACAGGCACTCGCTCTCATTCCCGGTGTCTCACGTTCTGGCGCGACCATCTCGATGGCACGGGCGCTCGGCTTCAATCGCGCGGCCGCAGCGCGATTCGCATTTCTCTTGGCAATCCCCGCCGTCCTCGCAAGCGGCCTCTACGAGACTTACAGCGCCATCAAAGACCAGATCACGGGCGAGGGTGCGATTCCGACCATCCCGTTTACGTGGTACGAGATCGGGGCGGCTACCGGCGTCGCCTTCGTCGTCGGGCTCGGCGTTATCGCATTCCTCATGAACTACCTCAAGAAGCACAGCTTCCTGCCGTTCGTCATCTACCGAATCCTGCTCGGCGGCACGATTCTCGTGCTGCTGGCGATGGGCGTCATCCAGCCCTAGGAGCCCTGCGGTCCCTCGTCGCTCTTGCGCAAGAATTGTTCGAACTCGGCGGCAATCGCGTCGCCCGTTGCCTCGGGCCCCGTCGCCGCATCACGGTCTTCTTCGAGTCGTGCAATGTAATCGCTCATGTCCTCGTCGCCCTCGGCGATTTCGTCGACCGACTCTTCCCACTCCTTCGCTTGCGCTTCGAATTCGGCGAGGTCGATGTCGAGATCGGCAATCGTGTTGAGTTCGGTCACGAGCGACAGTGTCACCTTGGGCGACGGCGAGTGAAGCGCATAGTGGGGGACGCCCGCCCACAACGACAACGTCGGGATTCCGACCTGCTCGGCGAATTGGGCGACAACCGTCGTGATGCCGATGTGCCCCTCGTACTGCGAACGCTCGCAGTCGAACTGTTCGCGCACCTGCGCATTGTCGCTCGTTCTGCCGACCTCGATCGGGCGAGTGTGAGGGACCTCAGCGAGCGCCGCCCCCACCACGATGAGTCCGGTGATGTCAGCCGCGAGGGCTTCGTCGAGGAACGTCGCGGCGAATGTCGGCCACGACCTCGACGGCTCGGTTCCGAGCAACACGTGGACGCTGGTCGAAATATCACTGGGGGAATACAGGGTTGCGGTTGGCCAGTTGATTCGACGACCCTCATCGGAGGTGAATTCGATGGTCGGACGGACCTGCTGGTAGTCGTAGTAGACCTCGGTGTCGACCGAGAACGTCGAATCGAGTGCATAGCGAGCGATGACTGAACGAACCGCGCTCGTGGCCGCGTCTCCGGCGTCGTTCCACCCCTCAAACGCAACGATCAACGGGCGACCCGTTTTCGCAGAGAACACTGACATCGACGACCTTTCTGTACGCCTTCAACAATAGACGCGTCTAGACTCAACGACGTGAGTGCGACGAACCCCCAGGCCGTGTTGTGGGACCTTGACGGCACCATTATTGACTCCGAGCCCTACTGGCTACTGTCGGAACAACGCCTCGTCGAAGAGTTCGGTGGAACATGGTCCGAAGCGGACGGTTTCGCCCTGATTGGGGCGGGTTTGAGCAATGCGGCGGAGCACCTGCAAACGTACGGGGTTGACATGCCCGTGGACGACATTGTCCAGCGGATGGTCGAAGAAGTCGACGAAATGAACGCGAAACAGATCCCGTGGCGACCCGGGGCACTCGAACTTATCCGAAGCATCCACGACGCGGGGATTCCCCAAGTCATTGTGACGATGTCGTACCGAACGACGGCGAACTTCGTTGCGGACGAGGTCGGCCTTTTCGCGGGAGTTATCTGCGGAGAAGACGTCACGCATTCGAAACCGCACCCCGAGCCCTATGTCATGGGTGCCGCACTGGTTGGTGTGGACGCGAGTGAGTGTGTGGCTCTTGAGGATTCCGTTCCGGGATCGGCGAGTGCTGTTGCCTCGGGTGCTGTCACCATCGCACTTCCGCTGCACGTGCCTCTGCCCGAGAGCGAGAACTACACCATCTGGCACACGATGGTCGGCCGTGACGTGTCGCACATCCGCGAGGTCTTCGCCAAGGCGCGTGCGTGAAACGACCTCGTCGTGGCCCATTCCAGTGGGGTGACCGCGTCCAACTGACCGACGAAAAAGGTCGTCATCACACCGTGTCGCTCGTCGAGGGCGGTGAGCTGCATTCCCATCGAGGCGTGCTGGCTCACGACACCCTGATCGGCCTGACCGACGGTTCGGTTGTCGCCAATTCGCACGGCACCGAATACCTCGCGTTTCGTCCGCTGCTCACCGATTTCGCGATGTCGATGCCACGCGGTGCCGCGATCGTGTATCCCAAGGACGCGGCCCACATCGTCACGTTCGGTGACATCTTTCCCGGCGCGGTCGTCGTCGAGGCCGGCGTCGGAAGCGGCGCTCTGAGCCTCGCCCTGCTGCAAGCGGTAGGAGAAACCGGTTCGGTGACGTCATTTGAACGCCGCGAGGAATTCGCCGATATCGCGGCCTCCAACATTGAGGCCTATTTCGGCGACAAGCCGACCAACCACCGCATCATCGTCGGTGACCTCGTGGAGTCTCTGCCCAGCGCATTCGCCACAGGCGAGGTCGATCGCGTCGTGCTTGACATGTTGGCCCCCTGGGAGTGTGTCGATGCGGTTGCCGAGATTCTGGCCCCGGGCGGGGTCATGGTCTGTTACGTCGCTACCGTCACGCAGATGTCCCGCACGGTCGAAGCGATTCGGAACCACGGCGGATTTACGCGAACCGAGTCGACCGAGACACTCGTTCGCGGTTGGCACGTCGAAGGGCTCGCCGTTCGCCCCGACCACCGCATGGTCGCCCACACCGGTTTCCTCGTGACGAGTCGCCGCTTGTCGCCCGGGGTCGTCCCGCCGAAAGCGCAGCGCCGAACCAAACCCGAGTTCGAGGATTCCGACATCGAGACGTGGACCCCCGGCGCCGTTGGCGATCGCGAGCAGTCCGAGAAGCGCTTGCGCCGTGCCGTGCGTGACGCCGAGGCACTCGCTGAAAACGCTCGGCGACTCGGCGAATAGACTGACCGTGTCGAAAGAGGTCTCCGTGCGTTTCACTGCTCGCCCCGTTGCGCTGGCGCTTGTCGCCGCACTGTCCGCTGTTGCACTCGTGGGCTGTTCACCCGCGAGCGGCTCGTGCGAAAACCCCCTGGGAGAAGGCTCGGCGAGCCTCGTGTCGGTGTCCGGCGCGTTCGGGCAGCCACCGGTGGTCGAATTTCCTACACCGTTCGTCGGTCGTGATGCAAGCACCGCGACGGTGATTCCCGGCTCGGGCGACATCATCGAATCCGGTTCGTACGTCGATTTCGAGGCGACCCTGTCCGCCGGCCTCGACCAAACGGTAATCCAGGCGACCGAATACGGCGCAAACGGTGCACCGTCGCAACTAATCCCGATCGAAGCTGGGACAAACGCGTTGAGCGACGCGTTCCTATGCCACCGGGCCGGCGAGCGGTTCGTGCTCACCGGAACCACGGGCGACATTTTTGGAGACCAGGGCCCGATTGGAGTAGATCCGACCGACACCATGGTTGTCGTCTTCGACGTCATGGGCGTTTACCCACATTCGGCGAGTGGACTTCCGCAATTCGCCCAGGACGGCATGCCTGCCGTGACAACCGCGCCAGACGGACGCCCGGGTATTGCGGTCCCCAACATCGCACCTCCGACCGAACTTCGAATCTCGACCCTGACCAAGGGCGATGGACCAATCGTCGCCGAAGGCCAGACGGTCGTCGTGCACTACACCGGAGTTATTTGGGGCGGTGCGGTCTTTGAT
>JBEGPO010000061.1:0-8164 GCA_041181465.1 Actinomycetota bacterium
CACGAGCGCTGACAACGAGCCCCTCGGCCACACGGTTTACGGCTTGGTGGTGCCCAGAACGAACTGCGACTCGGTCGCGACCGAAAATCTCGCGAATCTTGCTGCCCGGTTCGAGAATGACGGGTTCGTCCTTGAACATCGGGTCACCCGAGCCACCGCGGTGCGGGTGATAATTCTCGATGTCGGGAATGAGGTCGCCACCGAGTGCCACATTGAGCAACTGCGAACCGCGACAAATGCACAGCATCGGCGCGTCCCGTGCAATCGTGGCGTTGATGATGTCGATGCAGTAGTCGTCCGCCGCGCGGTCGACACCGTACTCGTGGTTCACCGGTTCGGTGTGGCCGTAGATTCGTGCGTCGACGTCTCCGCCGCCCAAGAACATGACGCCGTCGGCAAGATCAGCGATTGCCGCTGGGTCGAGCGGCGATTTGCTCGAATCCAACAGCACCACCTTTGCTCCAACGTCGTTCAGTTCGGTCAGCGCGACCCGCGTGAATCGAGCGACGAGACCAGCGACTTCATCCGTCATTTCGGGAATATTGAGCGACACCACGACCGCAACGGTCGGCGCATCGCTCGGCATCAACGCGTTGCCCTCGGGCATGACATCGTTCGGTGTGATGTTGTGGCTCATAGACACTATTTTGCCAGAGGGAACGCCAAATCGGGCATCCAGGTGCTCCACACTTTTGCGAGTCGACCGTCGGCGATGACCGTGTCGAGTGCACTATTGAGTTCGCCCAACAGTTCCGCGTTGCCCTTCTGGACACCGATACCCCAGGGGTTTCGGGTTTCGGCAGTGAAGGCCACGACGAAATCCGGATCGTTGTCGGCGAGAGGAATCATGACAACATCGTCATCGACGAACGCATCGACGGCTCCCGATCGAAGTGCCGCAATCATGTCTTCGAAGACGCTCGGGCCCGTGAATTCAACGATCTCGGCGCCGACGATCGTCTGTGCGACCTTGAGGTTAGCGCTTCCCGCGATTGCGCCCACCTTGTATCCATTCATGGTGGTGTTCGAACGGGCGGGGTCATCGGCACGAACCAACACTGTCTCGTTGAAAACCGCGTAGGGCTGCGTGAAGTCCACGAGCGCGATGCGCTCGGGAATCATTCCCTGCCCACACCAGACCGCGTCCACTTCGCCGCTCTGAACCATCGGAATCATGTTGTCCCAACCGGTGATGACCCATTCAATCTCGCGGCCCATCACACTCGCGACGAGGTCGGCCGCGGCCGGTTCGTAGCCCGTGCGAACAATCCCGTCGGGACTGAGGTTGAACAGCGGTGGCGCATCGGCATCGATACACGCCAGACGGAGCGCGGCGCTCACGGGAGGGTCTCCCAGTACTGTGCGAATTCCCATTCGGTGATGACCCCGCAATAACGGGCCCACTCGTCCTTCTTCAGGTCGATGAAAACGTCGCGCAACTCCGTGGGGAATGCCTTCTTCATGATGTCGCTTCCTTCGAACTGCACGATGGCGTCTCCTAGTGTCATCGGCATCACGTCAAACTTAACAATTCGCGGTTTGTCAATCGTGAGCGGGTCGCCCGAATCAAGCTTGCGGTCAAGTCCGTCCTCCATCGACGCGAGAAGCGCCGTGTGGGACAGATAAGGATTCACACTCGAGTCGGGCTGGCGGTATTCCATTCGCCCGATCGACGAGATGCGAATCATCCCCGCGCGGGAATCGAGTCCCCACGAGGGCGAGCTCGGCGCGAACTGACCGGCGTCCCAGAACCGCTTATACGAGTTGACGGTGCTCGCCATGATGGCGGTCGAGTCAGCGGCGTGGGTGAGCATTCCGCCGACGGCCCAACGGCCGACCTCCGACAAATGAATCTCGGTGTTCCCGGGTTCGATGCACGCGTTGACGCCGTCCTTCCACAACGAGAGGTTGTGGTGGCAGCCGTTGCCCATCAGACCGTTGAACGGCTTGGGCATGAACGTCGCCGTGACGCCCTGTTCACGCGCAACCTGCTTGCAGATCTGACGATAGGTGACGAGACGGTCCGAGGTCAGTTCGACCCGGTCGTACATCCAGTTGAGTTCCAACTGCCCGTCGTCCTCGTAGTCGCCTTCGATCATGTCGAGACCGAACGCCTGCGCGTAGCGAACCACTTGCTTGAAAATCGGGCGCATGCGTTCGAGGTTTTCGACCTGGTAGGCGGGGCTCGAACCCTCCTTCTTGATGACCTCGAGGCCCGGTCCCGTCCACATCATTTCGGGCTCGGTGCCACTACGCACCTCGTATCCGGTTCGAGCGGTGAATTCGTGGTGGGCGCGAATCAGCAACCCGCGGGAGTCCGTCGCCAGGGGGCGTCCGCCAACCTCGGCGAAGTGCCTCGGTTCATAGGCGAGGCACAACATACGGGCGACCGACGTGTCCCACGGCAACACGACGAAGGTGTCGGGGTCGGGAAGTGCGATCATCTCTCGCGCACCGATGCCACCGCCGATCAATTCACCCTCGCGAGTCGACTGCAAGTCAGCTACCGCGGTGCGGTGCAGGGCAATGCCCTTTTCGAGGTTGCGCCGAAGATGCCGCGCGGGCACCATTTTGGCCACAACTTTTGCGCCAATCGTGGGAAGCATGTAATAAATGAATTCGACACCGGCGGCGGCGATTTTCTGTTCGAGGTCTTTGACGACGTCGGGACGCATGTTCGACGCCTGATGGCGAGAGAACGCGTCGTTGTCCGTCAGAGCACTCGTTCCGAGTTGGTCAACCATTGATGGGACTCCTTTGTCCTTGTGTGTAGTGGGATTAATCAGGTCAGTCGGTGACCAGGATGGCTTGCATTGGGCACACATCGGCCGCCTCGTCGACGTCCGCGCGCAACGAGTCGTCGGGGTTCTCGTCGTATTCGAGAACTCCCTTGTCGTCGAGGCGGAAAACGGTCGGCGCCGAAAAAGTGCACTGACCGTGGTTGTCGCACTTGGCGCGGTCTACAGAAACGTGCATGGTGTTCTCCTTGGTGTTGTTTGAGGTTATCGCTTGTCGAACGCGAGCGGAAGACGCACGGGTCCCGTGTTGCCCGAATCGGGCATCCATTCATCCTGCCCGTTGACGCGAATGTTGGTCATCCGCTGCGACAGGGTCCTAAACGCGATCGCCATGTCCATTCGCGCAACAAAATGCCCAAGACAGTGGTGCATTCCCCCGCCAAATCCATAGTGCGGCGCTCGTTCCACGGTGATGTCAATTCCGGGATTCGGGTACGCCTCTGGGTCGTTCCCGCTCACCTGAGTAAAGAAGTGAACCGTTGAACCGGCTGGCGCGTGAAGGTCTTCATAGTCGAAATCGACGACGGCTTCGCGCGTCACCCACGTGGTCGTCGGATTCGACCTCATGACCTCCTCCACCGCATTACGAGCCAGTTCCGGGTGTTTCGCGAGCAACTCCCATTGGTCGGGGTTTCGCATCATTGTCTGAATCCCAAGCCCTAGTTGATTGCGGGTCGTGTCCATCCCGCCAAAGATCAAAAGGCACAGAGCGTTGCGAAGTTCATCGTCACTCAGGCTGTCACCGTCTCGGTTCGCTTCGACCAGACGCGTCACAAGATCGTCGCGCGGGCTCGCCTGGCGATCGGCGATGAGCGCTTCGGCATACCCGTAGAGTTCGGCGAGTGCCGATTCAACCTCGGGCAGGTCTTCCTTAATCGTGATTCCCAGTGCCAACCCGATCGAACTCGAGATGCGGGCGATTGTCGGCCATTCACTTTCGGGGATTCCCGTCAGGATGCACAACACGCGTGTTGCGTACGGTTCGGCAAAATCGTTGACAAACTCGAACTCGCCGTTGTCGATGATCGCGTCGACGATTTCTGCCGCAAGTTTTTCGAAGCGCGGAACATACGCTTCGATGTGGCGGAACGAGAACGCCGGGTTGAGCATGCGCCTGATTCGGTGGTGGTCGTCGCCTTCGAGCACCAACAGGCACTTGGTCCACCAGTCGTGGAACAACCCCAAGTGCACTCCGTTGTGGTCCGGCCATTTTCCGCTGCCCTGGCTCAAGCGGGTGTCTTTAAGAAGGATGCTGACGTACTCGTGGCGCAAAACTGCGAATCCGTAGTTCGTCGTGGCGAACCAGTGCTGTTCACGAGCGTTGCGAACCGCTTCGGAATGCATCGCGAAGGACGGATCTGAAATGTCGAGATACGGCACGTCGATTTCGGTTGACATCGGGTGAACCTCATTGTTCGAGCGACTCGGCCGCAAATGGATGTTGTGGTAAATCCTATGGCTATTTCCTAAATCCTACAATCATGAATGATTTAGGGAAAACGCCGTTGACAAAAATCATCTGCCACTGGAGAAAAAAACGCGCTATGTTTACCCCAGCACAACGAGGTGCGACCAATGCCGGTGGCATCTCGCGATTAACACAACAATCGAAAGGTCACAATGGCTACGTCAGACAAGGCCCAATCCGACAAGGCGCAACTTAGCGCCCTCGGATACGAAGGGTCGTACAACCGCTCAATGACTGTCTGGAGCACACTGGCACTCGGGTTCACCTACCTGTCGCCGCTCGTCGCAATCTACGCCCTGTTCGGTCTCGGACTCATGACCGGCGGGCCCGGATCCATCTTCTGGATCCTCATCGTCGCAGCCGGTCAGATGCTCGTGGCACTCGTCATGGGCGAGGTCGTCTCGCAGTTCCCCATCGCTGGTGGAATATATCCGTGGATGCGCCGTCTCGCGGGTCGACAGACCGCATGGCTCACCGCGTGGGTGTATGTCTGGGCGATGCTCGTGACAATCGCCTCGGTCGCCGAATACGCAACGGGCTTCCTTGCGACGGTTCTTGGTGTGACAGAGCTCACCCCCGAACTGACGCTGATCATGGTGATTGCGCTTCTCGCACTCGCGTTGCTCATCAACCTCGGTGGAACCAAAACCCTCGGCCGTATCGCGACCATCGGTCTCGGTGCGGAACTCGTCGGTGTCGTCGGACTGGGCCTCTACCTGCTCATCTTCGAACGTCAGAACGAATTCAGCATCTTCACCGACAGCTTCGCATCGGCTGATTATGGCACCGCGTTCATGGGTGCGGCCCTTGTCGGTCTGTTCATGTTCTACGGCTTCGAAGCCTGTGGTGACGTCGCCGAAGAAGTTGGAAACGCCGCTCGCGAAGTACCGAAGGCCATGTACCTCACGATCGTCGTCGGTGCCGTTTCGGCACTCGCTTCGTTCTCGGGATACGTTCTCGCCGCATCGCCCGACCTTCTCGCCGCCACTGCGGCCGGAGAGAACGCCGACCCTATCGGAACAATCCTCGCGGACGTTCTGGGAGCGACCGGCGCACGCCTGTTCCTCGTCGTTGCCGTCGTCGCATTCATCTCGTGCGTGTTGAGCCTGCAAGCAGCCTCGAGCCGCTTGCTGCACTCGTTCGCGCGTGACAAGATGCTTCCCGCCAGCGGATGGCTCAGCCAGATTTCACAGCGCAGCAAGGTTCCGACAAACGCGCTCATCGTGTCGAGCGTCGTACCGATGTTGCTCGCCGTGATCATCTACGCAAACCCTGCAACACTGGTCCCCATCACGGCATTCGCTGTCCTGGGTATCTATATCGCGTTCCAGTCGGTCGTCCTCGCGTCGCTCATTCAGCGATTCCGTGGATGGAAGCCCGCCGGACCGTGGACACTGGGTTCGTTCGGCCTGATCATCAACATCGCCGCACTCGCCTACGGACTCTGGGCAATCTCGTGGTTGCTCCAGCCCGGAGTGAGCGGTGACTGGTTCATCGACAACATCTCGCTCATCGGCGTGGTGGCAGTCGTGGTCCCCGGTGGTCTGTACCTGCTCGTCGCTCGTCCTCACCTTCGCTCGAAGGCTCCGTATTCGGACGCCATCGAGGTTGCGAAGAAGATGCGCGCTAGCAAGTAACCAATCGCACGACGGTGAGGTCCCGCTTCGGCGGGGCCTCATTCGTTTTAAGGAGCCTCGCGAAAAGCACGTCCCGTCACCTCGGTCTCGGCGACGGGCAACCACGGCCCAATTATTGGCACGCCGAGTCGAATCGTGACTGAGGCGATCGGCTTTCCCGCCACCTCACCCGACGCAATGAACACCGATCGAACCAACGAGGCGGCAACGCCGTTCGTCACGAGCTCGGTGGCACGGACAACGCCCTCCGAATCAGCCGTATCGGCCAACGCGGCGTGAGCGGCGCCAGCAATCGCCGAATCGATCGCCACCGCTCGGACGTGAGCGACAAACGCGATTTGTAGAACGGTCAACGCGACCGCGACGAGCAAGACCCCGACCATCACGAACTCGACCGGGGCGCTGCCGCGTTCGAGCTCACGGGTCATATCGACAAGACACGGTCGATGGCGTTGTTGAAGACTTCGCCGAGGGCTGGACCCGCCATCGCCCACATGACGACGACAAGTCCCGCCGTCATCAGGGTGATGAGTACCCAACCGGGGACGTCGCCGCGGTCATCAGAATTAAGAGTGAAGTGTGTCATGACCCCATCGTGGAGCACGCGCGGTCGGGCGTCGAAACCTATCCCCAGAACTCAGGAGCGTGCGGACTTTTTGCGTTCGTCGCCGATGCGCACGGCGTAAAAGACGGTTCCCGCGATGACGGCCACCGCGGCAACACGGAAAACGATGTTGAGCCCTGAAATTGTCGAACTGAATGGTGACTCTGCGAATTGACTGTCGGACGCCTGCGGGTCGTAGGCATACACGAGAAGTGAGACGGTCGCGATGCTGCACACGGTGGCTGCGGTCAGAGAGATCCAGGTGAGTTTCGGGATGGCAACTCGGCCGACGAGGCGTGCGGCAACCGTGAGGAGCAGAACTATCACGACGGCAATGCCACCCTGAAGCGCATCAATCCATCCCCTGAGGCTGAACAAAATGGCGACGATTTGGATAACCAGAGCAATAGTGAGGCGAAGTCTCATGATGTCCTTTCCGACACCACCAGTATTGCGTGAAATCAATCGATTCTCAGAGAGAAATGGAACCGAGAGCGGTCAATCCGGGGAAGACCGCCATGACGACGGTCACGGGAAGAATGGCGAAAACGAGAGGGAACATCATGAGCGTCTCTTTCGCGCTTGCGGATTCGAGCAGCCGACGGCCCGCCGCCTGCTGTTCGTCATCGGCCAATGCGCGAATAATCTCGGTCAGCGGCGTACCGTATTGCCGCGCAGTGATGACATGGTCCATCACCCGGGACCAGCCCGCGTGGGCTACGCGAACGTCGCTCGAGTGAAGTGCGTCCGTGACAGAGACGCCGAGCCCGATCTCGGCGACGATGATCCTGCATTCGTCGGCTAGTTCGCCAACGCCACTCGTGGCAATTCGCTCCAGCGCGGTGGGAACCGACATACCGGCAGAGACACAGAGACCAATGAGGTCGAGCGCACCGGGGAGCTCGTCGGAAATCGCGCTTCGGCGACGACGTCGATTGATTGTCTCGCTCATGAACAGGGTCGGAAGGCGCAGCACGAGTCCGAGAGAACGTAATGCTCCGTCCCGCTCATCTATCGGTGTTCGGGCGTTGGAGAGGTCCCGAATATGCGGCGCGAGCTGAATCGCGACGCGGGACGCGGACGAGCCCGACAGCAACACAAAAAACCCGAGACCCAGCAGCGCACCCAGTGCAACTTCAATCATCGAGGGCCCCAATCAGCCAACGAGCTGGTTCACGCATCGTCCCCAGCGCACGCATGACAAAAAATGCCACCGCGGTGACACCCGCAGACACCACAATGAGAAGAGTGCCCGCAACGCTGGAGTAAGCCTCTCTGTTTTCGGGCCTGCTCGCCAAGAGCGCCAACACAATCCAGGGTGAAACAACACCGAGGGTCGCCGCGTGTCGCACCCACGATTGTCGTGATTGCGCCTCATGCCTCATCGCGGAATCCCTGCGAACCGAACGACCGAGTTCCGACAACACCGCGGGGAGTTCGGTTCCTCCGTATTCGCGCGCAACCACGATCGACTCAACCACACGATCGGCAATTGGGTCGGCGAGTGCACGTTGCAACCGGCGAAGCGCGATGTCCGGATCACTGCCGCGCCGAAGGTTGGATTCGAGTTCCCTCCAGGCCGGTCGCCATTCCCTGGGAACCATGGTTGAGACCGACGTTACCGCGTCGGTCAGTGTCGAGCCAGAGCGAAGAGCGA
>JBEGPO010000062.1:0-2652 GCA_041181465.1 Actinomycetota bacterium
TTTCGTGCGCGGGGACTGAATCGAATAGTGCTGTGCGGAATGGGCGGTTCCTCGCTCGCTCCCGAAGTGATTACGCGAACCGAGGGTGTCCCCCTCGTCGTACTCGACACGACGCACCCAACACAACTTGCACGAGTTGTCGACACCGACATCGAGACAACCGTGGTCGTTGTTTCGTCGAAGTCGGGGTCGACTGTTGAAACCGATTCGCACAAAAGAGCGTTCGAGGCAGCATTCACCGCTGCGGGAATTGACCCGTTGACGCGGATTGTTGTTGTCACGGACCCCGGTTCCCCGTTGGACATCGCCGCACGTGACGACGGATATCGTGTGTTCAACGCCCACCCACACGTTGGTGGTCGATATTCGGCTCTCGCCGCGTTCGGTCTCGTCCCCTGCGGACTCGCGGGAGTCGATATCGAAACTCTGCTGGACGATGCTGACGCGACTCTTCCTGCTCTCCTCGCCGACGACGAATCCAACCCCGGTCTGGTTCTGGGCGCGGCTATGGCCGGCACTCTGCCACGGCGCGACAAGATCGGAATCCTGTCGACGAAGTCCTCCATCGTCGGCATCGGCGAGTGGATTGAGCAACTTGTTGCCGAGTCCACGGGAAAGAACAACACGGGAATCCTTCCCGTTGTTCTCGAACCGCGCGCACCCGACCTTTCTGCCTCTGACCTTCTTCCCGTTCACATCCTCGATTCTGCCGAGAGCGCTTCGGGCGACTCGGTGACCGTTGCGGGAACACTCGGCGCGCAGCTCATCACGTGGGAGGTCGCGACCGCGGTTGCCGGGCGACTCCTCGGGATAAACCCCTTCGACCAGCCGGATGTCGAATCGGCCAAGATTGCGGCGCGGGCCTTCCTTAGTGGAACTCCCGACGCGCAGGTGCCGTTTGCACACGATGGCGCGGTGGCGATGGGCGCGCTCGGGTATGACACCGCCTCGACCACGGTGCCGGCAGCAGTACGTGAACTTCTGTCTCTCGTTGCGGACGACGGCTACGTGTCGATTCACGGCTACGCGGATCGCGAAGCCGGTTCAGGGCTCGAAACCATACGGGACACTATCGCCGCGGCGAGCGGAGGTCGACCCACGACGTTCGGATGGGGACCGCGTTTTCTCCACTCCACAGGGCAGTACCACAAGGGTGGACCGGCCCAGGGAGTGTTCATCCAGATTGTCGAAAGAGGGACGGACGACCGCGACGTTCCAGGGCAACCTTTCACGTTTGGTGTGTTGCTCGAGGCACAGGCTCGCGGAGATGCAACGGTTCTCGCCACGCACGATCGGCCTGTATTGACTCTCACGGTGAATGGCTTTTCCCATCTCACGGCACTCGTTGCCACGCTGCGGCGCGTGGGGACCGCTTCGTGACCTTCGTTAATCCTCTGAGGGATCCGCTCGACCGGCGATTGGGTCAGATTGCCGGTCCTTCGGGGCTCGTGATCTTCGGGGTTACGGGTGACCTGTCTCGCAGAAAGCTCATGCCCGCCGTGTATGACCTTGCCAACAGAGGCTTGCTCCCGCCTGGTTTTGCGTTGGTCGGCTTTGCGCGACGAGCCTGGAAAGACGAGGATTTCATGGAGGTGGTTAGGGAATCCGTGACGAAATACGCCCGAACGCCCTTTCGCGATGACGTCTGGCGGCAGTTGGCTGACGGTATTCGATTTGTCGCCGGCGACTTCGACGACGACGCAGCGTTCGACCGTCTCGGCGAGACTATTGCGGAACTAGACCGAGAACGCGGCACGATGGGTAACCACGCTTTTTATCTGTCGATCCCACCGCACTCCTTCCCGCTCGTAACGGAACAACTGCGGCGCTCGGGGCTCGCCACTCCCAAAGAAAATGAATGGCGTCGAGTCGTTATCGAAAAACCGTTCGGCTCGAACCTGAAGACCGCCCGCGAACTTAACGCCGTGGTGGAATCTGTGTTCCCACCCGATTCGGTGTTCCGCATCGACCATTACCTGGGTAAAGAGACGGTTCAGAACATCCTCGCGCTGCGATTTGCCAACATGTTTTACGAACCCATCTGGAATTCGAAATACGTAGACCACATCCAGATCACAATGGCCGAGGACATCGGTGTCGGAGGGCGAGCCGGCTATTACGACGGAATCGGCGCCGCACGAGACGTCATTCAGAATCACCTCTTGCAACTTCTCGCTCTCACAGCGATGGAAGAACCTGTCTCGTTCGACGCGGCAGATTTGCGCGCAGAGAAAGAAAAAGTGCTCTCGGCCATCAAACTCCCCGCAGACCTATCAACCGCAACCGCGCGAGGACAGTACTCGGGTGGCTGGCAGGGTGGTGTGCAGGTTCCCGGATTCCTCGACGAAGAGGGCATGAACCCGGAGTCCGTCACCGAGACATTCGCGGCAATGCGGCTCGACATCGACACTCGACGCTGGAGTGGAGTTCCGTTCTATTTGAGAGCGGGCAAAAGGCTCGGTCGCCGAGTCACCGAGATCGCCGTGGTCTTCAAGCGTGCCCCGCAATACCTGTTTGAAGAGGGCCAGGTGACGAGCCTGTCCGAAAACGCCCTCGTGATTCGGGTGCAGCCGGATGAGGGCGTCACGATGAAGTTCGGGTCCAAGGTCCCGGGCGCGGGCATGCAGGTTCGCGATGTCACGATGGACTTCG
>JBEGPO010000063.1:0-2826 GCA_041181465.1 Actinomycetota bacterium
GTGTCGGGGAAGGTCTGGAGGTCGTCGGGCAACAGCTGCGTCTCGGTGAAGTGCAGGTCGGCTCCAGAAACCACGATGTCCGCGGCAATCGTGTGTTCGATGCCCTGCGCGTCCCGGTAGGTCACACCCGTTGCCTTGGCGCCGCTCGTTTTGTCGATGGTGATCGACGTGACCGGTGAGCTCGTGTGAATAACAACGCCCGCCTTGATTGCAAGGTCACGGATTGCGTGAATAACCCGAGTGAACCCGCCCTGCGCATACAGCACGCCGTCGACCAAATCGAGATGGCTCATGAGGTGGAACATCGCGGGCGCGTTGAACGGGCTCGCGCCAAGGAACACCGCGGGGTAACCCAGAATCTGCTTGGCTCGGGTGGACGTCACGTGCCGACCGACAAACGACCAGATCGTTCCGGTCAACAAGCGAATGAGCGTGCCGATGCGACCGAGGACCTCGCGATTGAACAACGGCAAAAGGCTCTGGAACGACGAATACAGGAAGTACTTCTTGGCGACCACGTATGTTTCCGTCGCGGAATCGAGGTACTTTCCGACCGCCACGCGCGAACCCGGTTCAATCTTTTCGAACATATCGATGTTCTTTTCCCGTCCGACCTCGATGTCGACGTGTTCCGAGGGCTTCGCGCCCTTTGGTTCGAAGAACACCCGGTAGCCCGGATCGAGGAGGCTCAGTTTGAGTTCCTTCGCGCTGGACGAACCCATCAGTCGGAAATAGTGGTCGAACACCTCGGGCATGAGGTACCACGACGGGCCGGTGTCGAAACGGAAGCCGTCCTTCGACCATGTTCCGGCGCGACCGCCGACTATCGGCAGCGATTCGAGCACGGTGACGCGATACCCGTCCTTCGCGAGCAGGCCCGATGCACCCAGACCGCCGATTCCGGCTCCGATGATGACGACGTGTTTCTGTGTCATGGATCTACTTTCCGCCGCGCACGACGACGCGGACTGCAATGAGGAGTTTTTCAAGGTCATTCACGCGGATGCGTGTCGATTTCACGGTCTCGGCCGGGGTCGCACGAATTCGCGAATTGAGTCGCGCAAACAGCCCGTGCGCGAGTCCGACCGCCCGAGCCGCATCACGGGACAACAGCGGAATCGTGCGCGCCGCCGCATCTAGATCGTCGGCGATGTCATCGCACAAACGGTGCTTGTCGTCCTCGGCAAATTTGGAAATCGTTATGCCGGGGAAGTACGAGCGCCCGAGATCGTCGACATCCGCTGCGAGATCACGCAAGAAGTTGACCTTTTGAAAAGCCGCCCCCAGGGCGCGTGCGCCGTTGTAGAGGGTTCGCGCGGTTTCGGTATCGGGCTTGTCGTCGCGGATGAACACCGCGAGGCACATCAACCCGACAACCTCGGCAGACCCGTAGACATACGCGTCGAACGATTCTTGGGTATAGACGCGGTCGGAAAGGTCCATTCGCATCGAGGTGAAGAACGGTTCCACGATGTCTTTGTGGATGCTGACGTCCCGAGCAGTGAGTCCGAATGCATGGACAATCAAATTCGTCGAATATCCGGTTTCCATCGCCCGGTAGGTATCGGCTTCGAGGGCATCGAGTTGCCGCCCGGCCTCGGACGTTGTCAGTCCAGCCTCGACCGCAACGCCGTCGACGATTTCGTCGGCAAGGCGCACGAGCGCATACACATTGTCGATGTGCTGGCGTGATTCCCCAGACAAAATGCGGGATGCCATCCCAAACGACGTCGAGTATTCACGAATGACCAGCGATGCCGAGCGTTCCGCAACACGATTGTAGAGGGCGAGTCGAGTCATCGTTTCGCCACGAACATCAAGGTCTTTTCCAACAGCACCATCTCAGGATAGCCTGAGTAATCATGAGCGCAGTCGAAGAATTGGTCGTCCTCCTCGCCGAGGACGGTACACGTGTGGGGACCGCGCCGAAAGCGACGGTCCACACCACCAACACCCCATTGCACCTCGCTTTTTCGTGCCACGTGACGAACGCCGGCGGCGAGATTCTCATCACTCGACGCGCACTGTCCAAGTTGACGTGGCCTGGCGTGTGGACCAATTCCTTCTGCGGTCACCCCGGTCCTGACGAGTCGATGGACGACGCGATTCGCCGACGTGCAGAGCAGGAATTGGGCATCACCGTTCGCGACATCCGACCCGCACTTCCAGACTTCCGATACCGTGCTATTGATGCCTCGGGAATCGTCGAAAACGAGATCTGCCCCGTTTTTGCCGCGACCGTCGTTGGCGAACCGAACCCGTCGCCCGCAGAGGTCGCCGAGTGGCGCTGGGTCAACCCCGGCAACCTGCGCGCCGCGATCGAGGGGGCACCATTCGCGTTCAGCCCGTGGCTCGTATGGCAACACGAACAGCTGGTCGAATCACACCTCGACTAAAGGGCGGTTTTGTGGAAGTTCTTCCACGAGCGCGACGCCGTCGGTCCCCGCTGACCCTGGTAGCGGCTTCCGTATTTGTCGCTGCCGTAAGGATGTTCGCTCGGCGAGGTGAGGCGGAAGAAACAGAGTTGCCCGATCTTCATGCCCGGCCACAGTTTGATCGGAAGTGTCGCGACGTTGCTCAGTTCGAGGGTGACGTGTCCGCTGAACCCGGGGTCGACAAAGCCTGCGGTCGAGTGCGTCAGTAGCCCGAGCCTGCCGAGCGACGACTTACCCTCAAGGCGTGCTGCGATGTCGTCGGGAAGCGTCACGAGCTCAAACGTCGACCCCAAGACGAATTCACCAGGGTGCAAAATGAAGGGCTCCCCGGGATCGACTTCGACTCCCCGCGTCAGATCGGGTTGTTCCTCGGCCGGGTCGATGAATGGGT
>JBEGPO010000064.1:0-8561 GCA_041181465.1 Actinomycetota bacterium
TTTATCCAGGAGACTCCTTCAGTTTCGACGCAAACCGTCTGCACATGTTCGAAAACAATTCGGCTAAACCCGCACGCGGGATTTGGTTTGTCATTGGCAGCAAGCACGGGGAAAATTTGGATCTCAGTAACCTTGGTCCCGCAAAAACTGCGACACCGTCACTGCCCGCGAAATCTGCTGTCGATGTGCTGAATGCGATGGGTGACGCGAAAACCCGCAAGTTAACAGGCCAGAGTTCGTAGTCTCTTGAGCTACACCAACATGCTGAGCGGATTTTCAATCCGCTTCACGAACGCAGCCAGCCACTGGGCTGCGAGTGCACCGTCTACCGCGCGATGATCCGCGGAAAGCGTTACTGTCATGACGTTAGCGATCACAATCTGGCCATCGTCAACAATCGCACGCGGTGATGCCGCCCCGACGGCCAAGATTCCCGACTGAGGCGGATTCAAGATCGCGCTGAATTCCTTCGTGCCAAACATTCCTAGATTGCTCACGGCAAAGCTGCCGCCTTCAAGTTCTTCTTGACGTAACTTGCCTGCGCGTGCGCGAGCAGCCATTTCCGTGATCTCCATGCTCAAGTTACTGAGAGATCGCTTTTCCACACCGCGAATGACGGGTGTAAACAAACCGCCCTCGGTTGTCACAGCAACAGCAATGTCGGCCGAATCGTACTTGTGCATGGCCTCGGCGTTCCACACCACGTTCGAGTCTGGAACGTCCATAAGCGCGCAGGCGACTGCCTTCACAACGATGTCATTCACCGAGATCTTGACCGATGAGGACTGATTGATGCTCGCGCGAAGTTCAAGCAACGCGTCAACCTTGCAGTCGGCGGTGACGTAAAAGTGGGGAACCGTTGATTTGCTCTCGGTGAGGCGACGTGCAATTGCGCGGCGCATTCCGGTGTGCGGCACAGTCGAGTAACTGCTCGAATGCTCTTGCGTCGCAAGTTCTGAACTCGACGAAAAGGACGAGTTCCCCGAGGAGGCCACGCTTACGCCGCTCGGTGCGAAACTCTCAAGGTCTCGGCGAACCACACGGCCCAAGGGTCCGGTGCCCGCAATCTGCGTCAATTCGATGCCTCGTTCACGAGCTAATTTCCGAACGATTGGGCTCACGAACTGACGGGACTCGTCCGTCGTTTCCACGGGCGCAACCGAGGATCCGACGGGCGCGGCGGCTGGCGACACCGCGGGTGCCTCGACATTGTCCGCAGCGTGAACTGCAGGTGCTGTCGCGCCAAGCAATGCGTCACCCGCCGCGCCGTCTTCGCCCGCACCAAGCACGATCATGATTGGAGCACCGACGTCAACCGAATCGCCGTCGGCAACGAGAATCTTGTAGACCGTGCCTTGGGCATCACACGCAAAATCCACGACGGCTTTCTCGGTTTCAATGTCGGCAATGATGTCACCGACGTTGACTGATGCACCAACAGCGACATGCCACTTCGACAGAACGATTTCCGTTGCACCCGCGGCAACCTCTGGCATCGTGATGAGAGTAGCCATCAGTTCGTTCCAAATCCCATGGCGATTTTTTTCAATCCAGCGACAACCTCGTCGGTCTTCGCAATCGCTGCACGCTCAAGCACCTTGGAAATGCTCGGCGACGCTTCCCCACCGTGAACACGCTGTACCGGCTGATCGAGGTAGTCAAAGAACCGGCGTTGAATTTCATCGGCCAGCCAGCTGCCGTAACTCGTTCCCTGTGCACCCTGCTCGACAATCATCACCGCATTTGTCTTTGTGATGCTTGCCCCAATCGTTGTCCAATCAATGCTTGCGCGGTCAAGCCAGCGAAGGTCAATAACTTCGGCATCAATTCCGGTTTGCTCGACGGCCTCCAGCGAGTGGCTCACCATTGAAAGATACGTAAGGACCGTGACGGCATTACCGGGACGCTTGATTGCTGCCTTTCCAAACGGGATCTGATAATCGTAATCACCGACGGCGATTTCACCCGTTGAGGCGTAAAGGTCGACGTGCTCGATGACGAGTACCGGATCGTTGAGTGCCAGTGCGGCATTCATCAAACCGATGTAATCAAATGGGTTTGATGGGGCGACGATGCGCCATCCCGGTGCGGTGGCGAAAATACCGGCCGGGTCCATGAGGTGTTGAGAACCATATCCGGAACCCATTGCGACTTTGGTGCGAATCACCACGGGAACCGATGCATCGCCACCGAACATGTGGCGCGCCTTGCCAATCTGATTGAACACCTGGTCAGCGGCCACCCACATGAAGTCGGGGTACATGAATTCGATAACGGGACGGAAGCGACCATCGAGTGCCATTCCCCCGCCGAGACCCGCGAATGCATTTTCGCTGATCGGCGTCCCCAAAATTCGGTCTGGGTACTTCTCGACCAATCCTTTTGTTGCACCGTTCGTGCCACCCTTGAGGCGGTGCACGTCTTCGCCAAGAACGACGATTCGGGCGTCGGTTTCCATACGGCGGTCCATGACGGCGGCAACCGCGTCAACAAAACGTACTTCTTCCTTTTTGCCGGTGTATGTCGCAAATTCTTCGGTTCGAACACCACTCAATTCCGATGCGTCGCCGCGAACACCAACGTTGACAAAGTCCGCGCTCGGCCACAGGTCTGGGCGAATCCGACGCGCGCCCGGCTTACCCGCTGGGTCGGCCTCGAGTAGCTCGTTCACGGCCAGTTCCATTGCAGCCTGCGCCTGTGCTCGAACGCTATCGACCTCGTCCTGCTCAATCAACCCGAGTGTCATCATCTCGTTGGCAACTCGGGTTAGCGGGTCACGTCCGCGCCACTCTTCTTCCTCGTCTTTTGGCCGATATCCAAAGGCGCTACCAGGGAATGGACCGTTCTGGTGGAAGAACCGATAGACCTCGGCTTCGATCACTGCTGGGCCGTTGCCCGCGCGAGTGTGCGCCTCTATTTCTTGCATCGCGAGGTGCACGGCAAGGGGATCCATGCCGTCCACTCGCCAGCTCGGAATTCCGAAACCAGTGCCGCGACCAGACAACCGTTCTTCTGCGGTGACTTCCGAGACGTGCGTGGACACCGCGTAAAGGTTGTTCTCAATAAAGAAGACCAGTGGAATATCCCACGCGGCGGTGAGGTTCATCGTTTCCAAAACGGAACCAATGTTTACCGCGCCATCGCCGAAGTAGCTGACGGTCAGATCACTGGTTTCTGAGTGTTGCTGGGCCCATGCATTACCCGCTCCCAGGGGAACACCGCCACCGACGATTGCGTTGGTTCCGAGCGCTCCAGCTTCTTTCCACTGCAAGTGCATCGATCCACCGCGTCCGCGACAGTACCCTTGTGCCAAACCTAAAATCTCAGCGAGTGTGCGCTGAAGTACTTCTTGAATCGGTTCATTCACCAGGTTGGTGACATCGAGGCCGTCCGGAGTCACAAATCCAATCGCCTTCGCTAAGAATTGGTGGTGACCGCGGTGTGAACCGTTAACGGCATCGGTTCCGCGCAGTCCGACGATAGAACCAACAGCACCACCCTCTTGTCCGATGCTCGAGTGGGCCGGACCGTGCACTAAACCTTCAGCGGCAAGCTGCAGAACGGTTTCTTCGAAGGCACGAATGAGGTGCATCTGTCCCAGCATGGTTTCAAGGAGGCGCGGGTCAGCATCACGCCAGTCTTCCGGTGTGGTGCGGAGTTCCACCCAGGGTTCTTTCGGGGAAAGCTGAATTTTCTCGGTCATCGTTGACTCCAATGCGGGGACGAACAGTTATGGTTTATCTGCCTATACATAGAATAGCAAAATGTATCCAATTGGCAAATAAATTTGCCCAGATACGGATAAAATCTGGGTTTATAAGCCAGACTGTATCCATTCAGAAGATTTAGGAGTTGTCATGAGCTCAGGAATCCCTGGTTTGCGGGGTACAGACCACATTGGTTTCACCGTGCCCGATATCGAAGAAGCGACGGTCTTCTTCCGGGACATCATTGGCTGCGAACTGGTTTACGACCTGGGCCCATTCCAGAGTGACGACGACTGGATGGCAGAACACCTCAATGTGCATCCTCGAACGATCATGAAACAGATACGTTTCTTCCGCTGCAAATACGGGTCCAACTTTGAGATCTTCGAGTACATTTCGGCTGACCCCGACGGCCCTCGCCCACAACCACGCAATAGCGATATCGGCGGACACCACCTGTGTTTTTATGTCGACGACATCGATTCGGCAATTCAGTACCTCAAGGACAACGGGATTCGCGTACTGGGCGACAAGACCAACAGTTCCAATGCGAGCCTTGGGCAGACCTGGGTCTATTTTTTGAGCCCCTGGGGAATGCAGTTTGAACTGTGCAGTTACCCGAACGGCAAAGCGTACGAGACAGATGCAAAGGTGACGTTGTGGCATCCAGCCCACCCAGCACAGTAGCCGCGGCCCTGCGCGAAGAAATTCTCAACGGAACACTCGCCCCAGGTGAACGAATCGTTCAAGAAGAGATTGCTGAACGTTTCGGAGCAAGTCGTCAGCCGGTTCGCGATGCTCTTCGCCTCCTTCAGGGCGACGGACTCGTCACGCTGAAAGCGAATGCCGGAGCATGGGTTTCTCAATTGTCCGAGAGCGAATGTGACGAAGCGTATCTCGTGCGGGAAAGACTCGAGCCGCTTCTGATTTCTCACAGCATCCCGAACCTCACGAGTGTTCAGATTGAGCGCCTCACCCAGTTGGCGGACGAGATTGAAAAAACAACCGACATCGAAAGCTTCTTGCGTCTCGACCGGGAATTTCACCTGTTGTCCTACGCCGGAGCCAACGATGGAATGCTCAAAGAATTTGTGGAGCGCATCTGGAACACCACGCAGCACTACCGACGCGCCTTTGCGCAATTGAATGGGTTTGCAGGTTCCGACGTCACTCACATCGAGCACAAACTGATTGTGGATGGCATCGTTCAGAAAGACACGCGCCAGGCAGAACTTGCGCTGGAAGCCCACATTCGCCGGACTCGAGTCACGTTGGCCCAGCACCGCGAACTATTTGTGTGATTCCGTTACGGTGACATAACGGGAAAAGAAAGTCAGGGTCATGGAAACTCGCGAACCGACGCTCGACGACATCGACGAACTGCGTCAACTGATCGATGCGCAAGAGAGTGCGCTCGACTCGAAACACAAGCCGGCATCTGCCTCGTGGCCCATTGAACTCATCCGTGGACACAACGATGCCCCGCGAAATCGGGTCTGGATTGAGGGCGGCAGAATCGTCGCGTGGGCGAGTGTTCAACCCGACGAGCACCGTCATCGCGTCGAGATCGAGCTCTTTCGCGTACCCGGGTTTTCCGCTTGTGCCGATGTGTGGGAGTGGTGCCGGGTTCTTGGTGACGAGGAGTTCCACGACTGGACGCTGTGGCCGACCGCGAACTACCGCGATGAGGAAATGGCCGACCTGTTCACGTCGACGGGGTTCGAGTTATTGCGCCGCTACCACCTGGTAACACGACCTCTGAGCGGCGAGGACTACCCGGTTCTGCCCGCGAACGCGTCGATTGATGTCATCACCACCGATGAGGATTTCGCCGACTGGCACCGCGCTCACCAAGACGCATTCTCTCAACACTTTGGCTTTGCGCCACGACCTGCGGAAACGTGGATACCGCATTTCCGCGATTACGACGGTGTCGACCCCGACGGGCGGTTCCTACTCCGTGTCGACGGCCTAGTCGCCGGGTTCGTCAGTTGCACCAACGACAACGCTCACGAAAACGGCGGGTTCGTCGACGTGCTGGGCGTTTGTCACGACTTCCAGGGTCGCGGTTTAGGTGAATTGTTGTTGCGCTGGGCCTTCGCGTATTGCGCGAGCCGCTCATTCAGTGACGTCGACCTCGCGGTGGACACGGGAAACTCGTCAGGAGCGTTAGGACTGTATTCGAAGGTTGGATTCACCACGCTGTCCGAGTACCACCTCTACGCGAGGCCGACCGACTAGGTGCGCTACCGTCTAGCGAGCGACGGGGTCAACCGCGATCAACAACACGGCGGTCCGGAAGGGCTGCGAGGTGAAACCAGCCCCGGAGTAGCGGTTTTACGGTGTCATCAATAAGAGAACGCCGTCGTGTACCCGTTCATTGCGGGTTGGCCCCCGAGGTGCGCATAGAGGACGTTGCTGCCCTCTGGGAAATAGCCCTCGCGGACGAGATCGATCATGGCGGCCATCGACTTACCTTCGTAGACGGGGTCGGTGATCATCCCATCCATGCGTGCAGCGAGTTCGATGGCCTCGATTGTCCGAGGGCCGGCGATGCCATAGATGCCGTCGTGCCAACGGTCGAGTAGAACGATTTCATCGTCCCTGACCTCGCGACCCAGTTCGATACCCGCTGCGGTGCGACGCGCGATGCGCGCAATCTGTTCCCAGGTCTTTTCCACCGTTGCCGACGCATCGATTCCCAGAACCGTGGATGCACGATCCGAGTGGGCAAATCCGGCGATCATTCCACCCTGTGTTGACCCGGTCACCGAACAAACAATCACGTTGTCAAAGGTGACACCGAGTTCTTTTTCCTGGTCTTCGACTTCGAACGCCCATCCGGCAAAGCCATGACCGCCCAGTTCGTGGTCGGACGCCCCGGCGGGAATCGGATAGGGCTTGCCGCCGCGTTCCTCAACAGACGCGATGGCCTCTTCCCACGACTTCCGAAACCCGATATCGAACCCTGCCGGGTCGAGTCGTACGTCGCCACCAAGGATGCGACTCAACAGGATGTTGCCCGTCTTCTCGTAATTGACCTCGTCCCAGTCAACCCAGTGCTCTTGGACGAGCACCGCTCGAAGCCCCAGTTTCGCGGCAACCGCCGCCACCTGACGAGTGTGGTTTGACTGCACACCGCCGATCGACACGAGGGTGTCACACCCCTGGTTGATGGCGTCGGCCGCGAGGTATTCCAGCTTGCGCGTCTTGTTGCCGCCAAAGGCTAACCCTGAATTGACGTCTTCTCGCTTTGCCCACAGTGCGACCTTGCCACCGAGGTGTTCGGTCAAGCGATCGAGGCGGTGAACTGGCGAAGAGCCAAATCGCAGATTGACGCGGGGAGTATTCTCGAGGGCAGCACGTGTCATGGGATAATACTAATCAGTGACGTAGAGCCGATGCTGGTCCTCTATGCGGAAACTAAGGCAAGGACAACGATGTCCAACACAACAATTGACAGTTTGTTACACGAAAAACGTCGCTTCCCACCGTCGGCCGATTTCGTCGCTAACGCCATTGCTCAGCCCGAGTTGTACGAGGCCGCATCGGCGGACCGCCTCGGTTTCTGGGCTGACCAAGCCCGCGCGCTGCACTGGCACAAACCCTTCACCCAGACGCTGGACTGGTCTGATGCCCCATTCGCGAAGTGGTTTGCCGATGGCGAGATCAATGTTGCCTACAATTGTCTCGATCGTCACATCGAGGCTGGACTCGGTGACCGCGTTGCCATCCAGTTCGAAGGCGAGCCCGGCGACTCACGCGCCATCACCTATCGCGAATTGACCGACGAGGTCCGGAAGGCGGCAAACCTTCTCGCCAGCCTCGGTGTGGTGCGCGGCGACCGAATTGCCATCTACATGCCTCTAATCCCCGAGGCCGTTGTCGCGATGCTCGCCTGTGCGCGGGTTGGCGCGATTCACTCGGTCGTGTTTGGTGGTTTCGCCGCCGAGAGCCTTCGCGCCCGAATCGATGACGCAGAGGCCAAACTCGTCATCACCGCCGATGGCGGTTTTCGCAAGGGCGCCGTGTTCAACCTCAAGGACGCGGTCGACGAGGCCGTCGCGCAGACTCCGACCGTCGAGAAGGTCCTTGTCGTCAAGCGCACCGGAAATGACGTTGCGTGGGTTGCCGGACGAGACCTCTGGTGGCACGACGAGATTGCCCCCATGAGCGATGACCACGTCGCGCAGGGATTCCCCGCCGAAAACCCGTTGTTCATTCTGTACACCTCCGGCACGACCGGAAAACCGAAGGGAATACTCCACACAAGTGGTGGCTACCTCACGCAGGCAACGTTCACCCATAAAAACGTCTTCGATCTTCACCCCGAATCCGACGTGTATTGGTGCACGGCCGACATCGGCTGGATAACCGGCCACTCGTACGTCGTTTACGGCCCGCTTGCCAACGGTGCGACCCAGGTCATCTACGAGGGCTCGCCCGACTTCCCCGCTCCCGGTCGCTGGTGGGACATCATCGAAAAATACAAGGTGTCAATTTTCTACACCGCCCCCACCGCGATTCGTTCGTTTATGAAAGCCGGTCGCGAAATTCCACAAGCGCGCGACCTGTCATCGCTTCGGGTCCTCGGATCGGTTGGTGAACCAATCAACCCCGAAGCGTGGATCTGGTACCGCGAGGTCATTGGCGGCAGCAACTGCCCCATCGTCGACACGTGGTGGCAGACCGAGACGGGTGCCATCATGATTTCGGCTCTACCCGGCATCACCACGACGAAACCCGGAAGCGCCCAGGTTCCGATTCCTGGAATCACTGTCGACGTACTTGACGACAACGGCGTCCCGGTTGAACCTTCGGCCGGCGGGCTCCTCGTCATCACCGAACCGTGGC
>JBEGPO010000065.1:0-4327 GCA_041181465.1 Actinomycetota bacterium
AAGGAACTCGATCGGGCTGTGCTTCGTGATTTGTCAACCCTGAGCGAAGACAACGCGATGGTCGTCGGGCGTCACTTGGAAGCCGCGTCCTTCTATGCCGAGGTCGATGCGCCGAGAGCGCTCCAGCACGCCATCGCGGCGAAAAACCGCGCGTCGCGCCTTGCGATTGTCCGCGAAACCGTCGGAATCATGGCCTATGTAAACCAGGATTTCACCTTGGCCCTCGCCGAATTGCGCACCGCACAGCGCATTTCTGGTTCGAATGACCAGATTGCGCTCATCATCGATTGTCTTCGTGGGCTCGATCGATCGAACGAGGGGCTCAAGATCGCCCGCGAACTCGACCGAGAGGGACTGCCACGCGAGGCACAAATCGATCTCGCTATCGTTTTGTCGGGTATTCGCCTGGATCGGGACGAAACCGATCGCGCCTATGCCGAACTGCAGATTCCGCACCTCGACCCGACGAACGCGACACCGGAGTGTGTCGCACTGTTCGATGCGAACGCTGAGGTTCTCGAAGAGATGGGTCGCGCCGACGAGGCCGCTCAGTGGCGTCGCTACGCTCGACTGACCGATAGCCACTTCTCGCCGGACGAAACGATTGAGTTCCATACCGAATGGCTCGAGGAGCCGACTGACGTCACCGAACTGGCCGACGATGTGCTGGCCGACAACGAGCCCGCTCCCTTGACGGACAGCGAACTAGCGGATCTGGTCGGAGGAGTGCCTCCCGTTGAAAAGACGGAGGACAAATCGTGACTCCTCTTGACGATACCGACGTCATTTTTGCCGACCTCGACGGGGTCGTCTACACCGGCGAGGAATCGATCCGATACGCGGTCGAGGCGCTCAATGTCGCGTCGGCGAATCATCGGGTGGCCTACATCACGAACAACGCCTCCCGCACTGCGGAAAACGTGGCCGCACATTTGCGCGACCTCGGACTCACTGCGGTTGCTGACGATGTGGTGTCGTCCCCGCAGGCCGCGGTCAAGATTCTCAAGACTCTCATTCCCGCGAAGTCCACCGTTCTCGTCATCGGTGGGGAAGGGCTCATCGCCGAAGTCGACGGCGCGGGCTTCCGTGTCACCGATTCGGCGGATGATGCTCCGGCAGCAGTGATTCAAGGTTTTGCACCGACCGTTGGCTGGGCACACCTCGCTGAGGCGTCGTTCGCGTTGCACACGGGGATTCCCTGGGTTGCGACGAACACAGACTGGACGATTCCTGTTGCGCGGGGGATCGCGCCGGGGAACGGAACTCTCGTGTCCGCTGTTCATCTCGCGGTGGGTCGCCTTCCCGTTTTCGCGGGAAAACCCGAACGCGCAATCTTTGATTTCGCTCGCGACAAGTTCGCGGCCGACAACCCGCTCGTCATCGGCGACCGATTAGACACCGACATCCTGGGAGCAAACCGAGCGGGGATGCGCAGCGCGCTAGTCCTCACCGGCATTGATGGTCGAAAACAAGCCATCGCTGCGGCCGAGGAACAGCAGCCCACCTACATCCTCGGGGATTTACGAGAATTGTCGACGGAATATCCCGAGTCGATTGTCACCGATAAAGCGGATACGGTAACTGTCACGGTCGGGAATTCGTCGGTGACGATGACGGCCAATGTCGTGCGAGTGAAATCCAAGGGCTCGGATCCGCTCAACCTGTTGCGCGCCGGTTGCACAGCGATTTATCGCTCGGGACTTCGCATTTACGGGCTCGATGTCGAACCAGCGATATATTCGTGACCATGGATACCGAGAACCAGTCGCCGAGCCTCGAGCACATCTCTGAGCTGCCGCTGGACGAGCGCGCCGCCGCGTTCACGGTGTTGGAAGGCGAGATCCGACAGCGGCTCGATGAGCAACCCCGCTGAACCGAAGCGTCTCGACCTCGCACTTGTTGATCGAGGACTGGCCGAGAGCCGCACTCGCGCAGCACGTCTGATTGAAGCAGGCAGTGTCCGCGTTGACGAACGGATTGTCACGAAAACGGGGCACAAGGTCTCACCGTCATCGATTCTCGCGGTGACCGCACTCGATCGGTGGGTCGCGCGTTCGGCGAACAAGTTGCTCGGTGTGTGCGAGAAGTTCGGTATTGATTTTCGCGGGCGCACGGTTCTCGACATTGGCGCGTCAACGGGCGGATTCACCGAGGTCGCCCTTTTTCGGGGCGCCAACCGTGTGGTCGCACTGGATGTCGGGCACAGCCAACTCCATCCCACACTTCGCGCGGATTTCCGCGTCCACGTCGTCGAGGGCACCAACGCCCGCGATCTGTCGCGCGAACTCGTCGACGGGTGGGATGTCGGCCCGATCGATGATGTTGTCATGGACGTCAGTTTCATTTCTGTCACGATGATTCTGCCCGCGCTCGTTGCAGCTCTCGGCACTGACTTCCGTTATGTCATCTTGGTGAAACCACAGTTTGAGGTCGGAAAAGGCAATGTGCACGAGGGGATTGTTCGCGACGACGCGAAGCGCGACGCTGCACTCCTGTCGGTGTGTGAGGCCATCGCGAACCTGGCCCTTCCGATCAGCGGAATCATGGCGTCGCCTATCGACGGCGAACACGGGAACCGCGAAGCGATTGTGTACGGTGACCCCGCACAGCCGTTGAATGCGAGAGAATGGACAGACCAAGCGAGATCAACGTGGGGAGGTTAGCGTGACGGATCGATTGTTCCTCATACTTGCCCACACGGGTCGACCAGCGAGCATTCACACCGCCGCCGCCGTTGCGACAGAGTTGAGCCGTTTGGGTGGAATTCCGGTGTGCCTGGATTCGCAGCACCCGGCCATTACGTCCGAAACCGCCGTCGAGGTTAAACAACTCGACGTTGACGTTGCGCCGAAAGACATTGAGTTGGTGATATGTCTGGGCGGAGACGGAACCATTTTGAAGGCCGCAGAGATCATGCGTGGCCAAAATGCGCCCTTGTTGGGCGTGAACATGGGCCATGTTGGTTTCTTGGCCGAGCTCGAGCCCGAAGACCTAGACGAGACAATCGGTCGAGTGCTCGCGAAAGATTACAGTGTAGAACTCCGCATGACTCTCGACGTTCGCGTTGAGCTGGGCGGTGAGACCGTTTTTGAGACATGGGCGCTCAACGAGGCGAGTGTCGAGAAAATGTCGCGGGAGCGCATGATCGAGGTCGTCATCGGCGTCGACGACCGACCCATCTCGACCTTTGGGTGCGACGGGGTTCTCATGGCGACTCCGACCGGTTCGACGGCGTATTCCTTTTCCGCTGGCGGCCCCGTCGTCTGGCCGACCGTCGAGGCACTCATAATGGTTCCGCTGTCGGCACACGCGTTGTTCTCGCGACCCCTTGTCACGGCACCGTCGTCCACTCTCACTGTTGACGTGTTGTCCCGAAACGGCGCATCGGGCGTGTTGTGCTGCGATGGGCGTCGGACATATGCCCTTGCCCCGGGTTCGCGGATCATCGCTCGCCGATCGGAAACCCCGGTTCGGTTGGCGCACACCCACTCGGGTCCGTTCTCGGAACGACTAGTCAAAAAGTTCTCTTTGCCCACCGAGGGATGGCGCGGCAGTTCCGCATGATCCACGAGATTTCAATTCACGACCTCGGAGTGATTCAATCCGCGACGCTGACTCTGACTCCCGGCTTTACGGCGATCACCGGCGAAACCGGCGCGGGAAAGACGATGGTCGTCTCGGCTCCGGGACTTCTGCTCGGTGACCGCGCTGATTCGGGGGTCGTTCGCCATTCCGCCGAACGAGCCCAGGTGAGCGGACGCTGGACCATCACCGACCCCGCGGTGGTTGCGCGTGTCACCGAACTCGGTGGCGTGCTCGACGACCATGAATTGGTCGTGACCCGCGCCGTCAGTTCCGAGGGTCGTTCCAAGGTTGTTGTCGGCGGCGCCGCAACGCCCGTCGGTGCGCTGTCCGATATCGGTGATCACCTCGTAGCGATCCATGGGCAGAGTGAACAACTACGCCTTCGGTCGCAGACGGCGCAACGCGAGTCTCTCGACCGATTTGCGGGGGACTCTGTTCGAACGCCGCTGAGCGAATACCAGACGATTTTCCGACGCTGGATTGACTCGATTGCGCGGCGCGAATCGATGACGAAAGACGCGTCAGAGCGAATTCGAGAGGCGGAAGAACTGCGCACGGCCGTTGCCGCGATTGACGCCGTCGCGCCCGTCGCCGGCGAGGACGTTGCGCTGAAAGCGAAAGCGGAACGTCTGTCGAACAGCGAAGAACTTCGCCGCGCCGCGCAAGAAGCTCACGAGGCACTGTCGGCGGATGACGCCGAGTTCGATGCGGTAACGCTCGTGGAAAGCGCGCGTCGGGCTCT
>JBEGPO010000066.1:0-5582 GCA_041181465.1 Actinomycetota bacterium
GACGGTAACCGGAGGGCTCGAAACCAGGATGGCGCCACCCCTGCACAAGGAAGATGACAACCCCGAGTAATACGGCTGCGACCGCGCCCCAGACGTTGACCCGGACACCGAGGAACGACTCGCTCGGGTCAAGGCGGATCGTTTCGATCGCGATGCGACCAATTCCATACCACACGAGGTACACCGCAAAATTTCGTCCCCAGTGCAGAGTGAACCTGCGACCGGCCCAGATTATGACCGCCGCACCGAGCAAATTCCATAGAGCTTCGTAGAGGAAAGTTGGGTGAAACAGGGACCCGGGCGGCAGTCCAAGTGGATAGGCGGGATTGAGCAAATCGATCTCTAACCCCCAGGGCAGATCAGTCGGACCACCGAACAGTTCCTGGTTGAAATAGTTTCCGAAACGCCCGATTGCTTGCGCGATGATGAGCCCGGGAGCAATCCCATCGAGCAGGGCTGTGAAACGAAGCCCGCTGATGCGACACCCGATCCAGCCTCCAACAGCGCCGAGAATCAGGGCGCCGAAAATCGCGAGTCCCCCTTCCCAAACGTAGAAGACCCGTGCGATGTCTTGACCGGCAAAGTAGTCGGCGGGATGAGTAATCACGTGATAAGCCCGGCCACCGATGATTCCGAGAGGGATAACGAAGAGCGCGATGTCGAGAATCAGCCAGGATTCCACCCCGCGCGCCACGAGTCTGCGATTGGTAACCACGAGTCCGATTACGATTCCGAGCAGAATGCACAGCGCGTAGGCGTGAACAGTCAGATTGAAGGTAGCCCACGTCGCTCCCATTTCACGCAGCCATTCCCCAACATTGAACGACCGCCACTCAATAGGCGGAGAGGGAATGCTGGCGAGAATCACGGGCGTCCTTTCGACACGTTCAGCCTAAGCCTGGACGGCACTGAGACCCGCCACCAGTTCGGAGGTGGCACGAGCGACACCCTCAGGTCCATCGGTCGTAAGGGCGGAAACGAGGTGAGACCCGACGATAGCCCCCGAGGCGTATCCGGTGACACTGCGAACCTGCTCTGCGTTAGAGATTCCGACGCCGACACAGACGTGTGTGGCGCCCAACCCGATGAGGCGATCCACGAGTGAACGTGCAGCGACGTCGACATCGGCACGAGCGCCCGTAATCCCCATTGTCGACACCGCATAGACAAAACCGCGGGAATTGGTGATTGTCGCGACCAACCGTTCATCTGTCGACGACGGTGCGGCGAGAAAGACTCGGTCGAGCCCGTGGGCGTCCGATGCTGCGATCCATTCCGATGCCTCATCGGGAATCAAGTCAGGCGTGATGAGTCCGACTCCCCCAGCTTCTTTGAGGTCTCTGGCGAAACGATCTACTCCGTACTGCACAACGGGGTTCCAATAGGTCATCACCAAAATCGGAGTGTCGACTTTCGCGGTCACGCCACGGATGATGTCGAACAACTGAGCGAGCCGGAAACCGGCTGCCAGCGATGCGTTCGTCGCACGCTGAATGACCACCCCGTCCATCACGGGGTCGGAATACGGCACGCCGAGTTCGATGATGTCGACACCGGATTCGGACAGCGCGATCAGCGCATCGATTGACGCCTGAACGTTCGGGAAACCAGCCGGTAGGTAGCCAATCAGCACACCGCGTCCGTCTGTGCGTGCCGCGTCGATGACAGATTCGACCCGCGAGCTCACTGTGCGTCCTTGAGGAAACCGAAATATCGACCCGCTGTCTCCATGTCTTTGTCTCCACGCCCAGAGAGATTAATGAGAATAATGTCGGACGGCGAAAGTGTGCGCGCGAGGTCGAGTGCTCCCGCCAGAGCATGCGCGGTCTCAATCGCGGGAATGATTCCCTCGGTCCTGGACAGATCCAGCATTCCTTGCATCGCTTCGGCGTCAGAGATTCCGACGTAGGTTGCCCGCCCACTATCTTTCAGCCACGCGTGCTCGGGCCCGATGCCGGGGTAATCGAGCCCAGCCGAGATTGAGTGTGATTCGATCGTCTGTCCGTCTTCGTCCTGCAGAACGTAGGTCTTCGCGCCGTGCAAGACACCCGGACGCCCGCGCTGCAGCGTCGCCGCGTGTCGAGGCGTGTCAATCCCATCGCCGGCCGCTTCGTAGCCAACCAGCGCAACATCGTCGTCGAGAAACGCGTGGAAGATGCCCATCGCGTTGCTTCCTCCGCCAACACACGCCACCACGGCGGTGGGCAGTCGACCTTCTGTCGCGAGGATTTGTTCGCGCGATTCGTTACCAATGATCGAATGAAAGTCTCGAACCATCACGGGGAACGGGTGCGGACCAGCGACGGTGCCCAGTAGGTAATGTGTGTCCTCAACGTTGGCGACCCAGTCCCGCATTGCTTCGTTGATGGCGTCTTTGAGCGTGCGCGAACCATTAGTGACCGGGACGACCTCGGCGCCCAACAGTTTCATTCGCGCAACGTTGAGGGCTTGTCGTTCCGTGTCCACTTCGCCCATATACACGACACACGACATCCCCATGAGCGCGGCTGCCGTAGCCGTGGCCACACCGTGTTGACCAGCACCGGTCTCGGCGATGAGACGGGTCTTGCCGAGGCGCTTGGCAAGGAGCGCTTGTCCCAGCACATTGTTGATCTTGTGGGAACCGGTGTGATTGAGGTCTTCGCGCTTTAGGAGGATTCGCGCGCCACCGGCGAGCGCAGCGAAACGCGGCGCTTCGGTGATGATGGACGGTCGGCCCGTGTACGAGCGATGCAGCTCGGCAAGTTCTGCCTGGAAGATCGCGTCGGTCTTGGCGGCGGTGTAGGCCGCGTCGAGCTCATCGAGGGCTGCAATGAGCGACTCCGGCACGAAACGACCGCCGTATTCGCCAAAGTAGGGTCCTAGTTCTGCGCGCAGTGACATCAGTTAACCTCTCGGAATTGTTCGACGATGGAACGAGCGTTCCCGGCCGTCACGAGTGCTTCGCCGACCAGGACGACGTCAGCACCCGCATCTCGATAGGCACGAACATCGTCCACAGTGTTGACAGCGGATTCAGCCACCGCGATGGCATCTGCGGGGATGAGATCTCGAACCGACGCGAACAATGTTCGATCGAGTTCGAAGGTCGACAAGTCCCTCGCGTTCACACCAATCAGACCGGCGCCAACGTCGGCCGCCCGGCGGACCTCGTCAGCCGAGTGAGCCTCAACCAGGACCGTCAGACCCAACTGGCGAGAAAATTCGTGAAGCCGCTCGAGAACGGCACTGTCAAGAGCCGCAACGATCAGCAGAACAATGTCTGCGCCGACAGCCCGAGCCTCCAAGATTTGATATTCCTCAGAGATGAAATCTTTTCGCAACAACGGCACCGCGACACGTTCTCGGACGTCAGCAAGGTCGCGCAGAGTGCCGCCAAAACGTCTCTCTTCCGTCAACACCGAGATGGCGTCTGCGCCACCCTCGACGTATGCCTCGGCGAGCGCGGGGGCATCGTCTATCGGTGCGAGTTCACCCTTGGACGGACTCGCCCGCTTTATCTCGGCTATCAGCCGAATGTGAGTTGTCGGCGCAAGTGCCTGATATGCGTCAATCGGCGCTGGCGACCCCAACGCACGACGCTCCACCTCGGCATAAGAAACACTTTCGCGCCGCGTGGCCGCGTCTTCGAGCGCGCCTGCCGTGAGAGCCTCCAGCACGACTAGTGTGTGGCCTTGGTCTTTGTGCCACCGACCCCATAACCAGCCTTGGACATGAGTGATCCGATGAGAGGTCCGATGATGAGAAGAGCCGAGCTAGCCCACACGAGCAGCGGCTGGTCGAGCCAAAAAAACCAGGTCCCCGCCGTGGCACCGATGAGCATAATCGTTACTCCGGTCCAGGCAGCGGGAGAAGAGCCGTGTCCGGGGTCGTGGGCGTCGTTCATGTCGTTCCTCCTGCGCCCTAGTCTAGCGCGGGCCGGATTGCGCTCGCCGCGGCTATTGCCCTCAGCGGAGCAGCTGCCTTGTTCACTGTCTCGTCGTACTCGCTCTGCGGAACGGAGTCGGCGACTATCCCCGCGCCGGCCTGTACCGACACCGTTGTGCCCACGATAACCGCTGTCCGAATCGCGATAGCGAGGTCTGAGTCCCCGCCGAAGCCGATGTAGCCGACCACTCCCCCATAGACTCCGCGCCCCGCGGGTTCGAGTTCGTCGATGATTTCGAGCGCACGCGGTTTCGGTGCTCCAGAGAGAGTTCCGGCCGGAAATGTTGCTCGAAAAACATCAATCGGCGTTGCCCCTGGCGCGAGATCGCCCTCGACGCTCGAGACCAGATGCATGATGTGTGAGAAGCGTTCAACGTTCATAAACTCGGTGACCTCGACCGTGCCGGGTGTGCACACCCTCGAAAGATCATTGCGTGCCAAATCGACGAGCATCAGGTGCTCGGCGCGTTCCTTGACGTCGGCCAACAGTCCGTCGGCAAATAGTGCGTCGCGTTCCGGTGTCTCGCCACGCGGGCGACTGCCGGCTATCGGGTGGCTGAACACTCGATTGTTGGCGACCTTGACGAGGGCTTCCGGCGACGAGCCGACAATCGCGAAGGGGACGCCATCAGCGCTCTCGAGGTTGAGAAGATACATGTAGGGCGATGGGTTCAGTGCACGCAACATTCGATACACGTCGGTGCTCGAAGCGGTCACGTCCGTATCAAAACGTTGAGAAATCACGACCTGAAAGACATCGCCATCCCGAATGAAATGTTGTGCGCGAGCAACAGAATCGAGGAATTGATCCGGGTTCGTTCGGTGGGAGGGATGCGGGTCTGTCGTTTCGGGCGGCGTCAACGGAGACAACGGGACTGCGGTCCGAAGACTCTCGGTGATGTCGTCAAGACGAGACTGAGCGGAATCCCACAGCCCGTCACGGTCATCAGTGACAAGCACCGCCGTCGCGACGTGGAGCAGCGATGTTCGATGGTCGAACACGAGAAGGTCGCGAACGAACAACAGCGACTGCGCTGGCACTCCCGATTCATCCGACGGCGCATTCGGCAAATTCTCGATTTCGCGAATCGTGTTCCAGCCCAGATACCCAACTAAACCGCTCGTCAGTGGCGGCAATTCGCTTGGTGCGGGCGATGCCCAGCGCGCATAGAGCGAGTCGAGTGCGTCAAGTCGTCTTTCTGGAACCGCCCCTCCGAAGGCGCGTTCTTCCGATAACCCGTGATCGAGCCAGACCGACGTGTTGTCGCGCTCGGTGAGACAGCCCCACGCCGAGAGCCCCACGAACGAATAGCGGGACCAGATTCCACCCTGTTCGGCCGATTCCAACAGGAAGGTTCCCGGCCGACCCTCGGTGATGTGCGAATAAAGTGCGACGGGGGAAACGGAATCAACAAACACCGAGCGAATGACCGTCACGACAGGCCCCTCGGTGGCGGCGGCGTCAAACTCGGCCCGCGTGGTTGTCATACGTTTACACCCTTGAGTCGTCAGAGCCTGATGGACGTCGAATTATCGCCGAGGACACATCCCCGACGACCAAATTGCTATCGAACAGCGAGGAGGTCAATGACAAAAACAAGCGTCTGTCCCGAGAGACGGTGCCCCCCGCCAGCCGGTCCATAGGCCCACATCGG
>JBEGPO010000067.1:0-8983 GCA_041181465.1 Actinomycetota bacterium
CCGTAATCGAACACGACGGCACCCTTGTCCTGGAACTCGACCATCGCCTTGACCTGCTTGGCCATGGCGGCACGGGAACGGTCGGTGAAGCCCTCCGGGTCTCTCGCCGCGTCACCGAGCCAGTCTGCGACGGTCTCGCCCTCTGGAAGGTAGGACAACGGGTCGTGGGCGCTCGTCTGGTCGGTCACGATATCGATAGCAACGCCGCGCTCGAGCATCTCGGGGAAGATGGTTGCCGCATTGCCGACCAGTCCAACCGAGCGCGGGATGCGCTTGTTCTTGGCGTCCAGCGCGCGCTCGATGGCGACATCGATGTCGTCCGTCATTTCGTCAAGATAACCGTGGTCTACGCGGCGCCGCAGACGTTCGGAATCGACATCGACAATGAGAACAACGCCGTCGTTCATCGTCACGGCGAGCGGCTGTGCGCCACCCATTCCACCGCATCCGCCGGTCAGGGTCAGGGTTCCGGCGAGCGTGCCGTTGAACTTCTCGCGAGCGACCGCTCCGAACGTCTCATACGTTCCCTGCAGGATTCCCTGCGTGCCGATGTAGATCCATGACCCGGCCGTCATCTGGCCGTACATCGTGAGCCCCTCCGCCTCGAGCTTCCTAAACTCAGGCCAGTTTGCCCAATCGCCCACGAGGTTCGAGTTGGCGATGAGCACACGCGGAGCCCACTCGTGAGTAGTGAAAATTCCAACGGGCTTCCCCGACTGCACCAGGAGTGTCTCGTTTGCTTCCAGTGTGTCCAGGGCGTGCACGATGGCATCGAACGCTTGCCAGTTACGCGCGGCGCGACCCGTTCCGCCATAGACAACCAAGTCGTCTGGTCGCTCGGCGACGTCGGGGTCGAGATTGTTCATGAGCATCCGCTTGGCGGCCTCGGTAGACCAGTGCTTAGTCGTTACGGTGCTGCCACGGGAGGCTCGAACGGTGCGCGGTTCGTGTCCAGGAACCGAACCGCCTACGGGGATGATGGGCATCTGTGTGTCCTTTAGTCGAGTGAGCCGGTGGTTTTTTCCGCCGTCGCAAGAATCTGTCCCGATTGGACAAGTTCGACAACGGCGTCAATTTCAGGAGAGAGGAATCGGTCGGGACCCGGGCCTCCGGATGCCGTGTTGACGAGAGCGATGATGGGTGCCGTCGCCACGGATGCGTCAACCCCGCGCAATGCCGCACCGCGTGCTGCGGTCAACAGTTCGATCGCGAGAACGCGGGAAAGTCCGTCAATGGCGCGACGCAGCTTTCGGCCCGCCGCCCAGCCCATCGACACGTGATCTTCTTGCATCGCGGATGACGGAATCGAGTCGACCGACGCGGGCACCGCCAACCGCTTCATTTCACTGACGATTCCGGCAGCGGTGTACTGAGCAATCATCAACCCGCTGTCGACGCCGGCTTCGTGCGCGAGAAACGGGGGAAGCCCGACGTTTCGCGAAACATCGAGGAAACGGTCCGTTCGACGTTCGCTCATCGATGCGACGTCAGCGATGGCGATGGCGAGGAAATCGAGCACGTATCCGACGGGTGCACCGTGGAAGTTTCCGTTCGATTCGACGCGGTAGTCGAGCGTGACGACCGGGTTGTCAATCGCGGACGCCAATTCCTGGTGGGCGACGCGCTCGGCGTGGTCGACGGTGTCGCGGGCAGCGCCGTGAACCTGTGGGGCGCATCGAATCGAATAAGCGTCTTGAACACGGGTGTCCTCGGGTCCAGCGTGGCTCGCGACAAGCGGGCTTCCGTCAAGCAGCGCACGGATGTTACTGGCCGCCGCCCGTTGACCCGGGTGCGGGCGCAGTGTCATCAGGTCATCGGCGAATACCTTGTCGGTCGCGAGCAGCCCCTCGACCGAGATCGACAGTGCGATGTCGGCAACACGCAGCAGGTGACGTATGTCCTCGATTGCCAGCACGAGCATCGCGGTCATGCCGTCGGTCCCGTTGATGAGAGCGAGGCCTTCTTTCTCTCGAAGTTCGACGGGGGTGATTCCGGCGGCCGCGAGTGCGTCGGCGGAATCGAGGGCGTCACCGGCGCGGTTTCGAACACGCCCTTCGCCCATGAGAACAAGTGCGCAGTGAGCGAGCGGAGCAAGGTCACCAGAGCAACCAAGCGACCCGTATTCGTAAACGATGGGGGTGAGCCCGGCGTTCAGCACGGCGGCGTACGCTTCGACCACGACCGAGCGAACTCCGGTTCGGCCGGTCATGAGCGTCGACAGTCGTTGCGCCATCAACCCGCGAATGACTTCGGTTTCGATTTCGGGTCCGGTCCCGGCGGCGTGTGAACGAATGAGCGAACGCTGCAGTTGCGCCCGCTGGTCCGCCGGGATAAACGTGGTGGCGAGTGCGCCGAACCCGGTCGAAATTCCGTAGTGCGGATCGGGGTCGTTTGCCAGCGCTTCGATTGCGGTGCGGGTTGCGGCAACGGCGTCGACGGCAGTGGTATCGAGTTCGACGGTGTCGCCGTGGCGCGCAACGCGAATGAGCTCGTTGTCGGTGAGCGGACCGGTTCCCATGATTACGACCATGTCTCGATTACACACCCCGTGAGCACCGCTGTCATCGGTTCGAGGCGCTATTCTGTCTGGTATGCCAGACAAAGTTCAAGTGCCTGCGGCGGATGGCGCGCTGCGCATTCTCAGCTTTCTCGCTCGTCAGCGCGGAAGCGTCCCTGCGGCGACCGTCGCGACCGCACTCGAATTACCGAGGTCGACGACGTACCACCTGCTCACCACGCTCCTCGATCACGGGTATGTCGTCAACGGCGATCGGCGCTGGGCGCTCGGGGTTGCGACGCACGACCTCGGGACAGGCTATTTGCGGCAACAGCCACTCGCGCTGGTCGGTCGCAACCTGATCACACGGCTGGCCGACTCCGTCGGAGAGAACGCGCACCTCGCGGTCTTGCACGGTCGTGACGTTGTGTACGTCGTCGAGGGACGCGCCCCCGACCGCCCCTCGTTGATTACCGACGTTGGCGTCCGACTTCCCGCGCACCTCACGGCGAGCGGTCGGTCGATGCTCGCGGCAATGTCACGCGAACAGGTGCTCGCGCTATACCCGAACGATGAATCGTTGACCAGGCGAGGAGACGCCGCACTGACCCGGCGCGAACTTCGCGAAGTGTTGCGATTGGCACGCGAACGCGGCTTCGCGACCGAGCACGGTGAAATCACCGCCGGTTTTGAATCGGTGGCCGTCCCTGTTCTCGATCGCGTCGGTTGGCCACTCGCGGCAATCGCATTGACGTTCCCCGAAGGAACCGTCGGCGTCGAACGACTCGCCCGCGAGGCACACGCGACCGCCGTTGAGATCTCGCGTCGACTTCGCGTCTAGCCGCGGTGATGGAAAGATAAGGGTATGGAATCCCTCTCGCGTCACGAAGACTACGGCCAGGCCTCATTACGTGAGACCGACATGGTTGACGACCCACTCGCGCAGCTTGCGGCGTGGCTTGTCGACGCCGAACAGGCCGAGATTTACGAACCCAACGCGTTCGTGCTCGGAACAATCGATTCCGCGGGGCGACCGACCGCTCGAACAGTACTGCTGAAAGGTCTCGATTCGGGTTTGTTGTTCGCGACCAACTATTTGTCGCGAAAGGGCGACGCAATCGGCGGTGGGTCGAATGTCACCGCCGTCTTCGGCTGGTATTCGATGTACCGCCAGGTCATTATCGAAGGGCACGCCGAGCGCGTCTCGGTGACGGAATCGGATGATTATTTCGATTCACGACCGCGCGGTTCTCAGCTCGCCGCGTGGGCGAGTGAACAATCCCGTCCCATCGAGTCGCGTGATGCGCTCGACCAGCAGTACGAGGACACCGACCAGCGATTCGCGAACGACGATGTCGTGCCGCGACCCGAACACTGGGGCGGCTATCGCATCGTCCCCACCCGCATGGAATTCTGGAAGGGCCGTTCGAACCGCATGCACGACCGCATTTCGTTTGAGCGCGTCGGCGACGACTGGAACGTCACCCGGCTGCAGCCCTAGGGAATAACTTCACCGCGACACAACTGGGAACAGGTATGACGATAAACATCGACGACATCACATTCGGACTCGACACCTTCGGCGACATGACGCACAAGGACGACGGAACCCCCGAAACCGCGGGACAGGTCCTGCGGAACCTCGTCGAACAAGCCGTCTTTGCCGATTCCCTGGGGATTCACGCGATCCACATCGGCGAACACCACCGCGACGACTTCGCCGTGAGTGCCCCGGACACGGTGCTCGCGGGAATCGCGACGCGCACGTCGTCCATCATCTTGGGCACCGGAGTCACCGTCCTGTCGAGCGAAGACCCGGTCCGGGTTTACCAGCGTTTCGCCATCATTGATGCGCTGTCGAACGGGCGCGCTGAGATCACCGCGGGTCGCGGCTCGTTCACGGAATCGTTCCCCCTGTTCGGCTACAACCTCAACGACTACCACGCGCTCTTCGAAGAGAAGCTCGAACTGCTTGTTCAACTTCTCGACGAAAAGCCGGTGACATGGTCGGGAACTATCCGAGCGCCTTTGACAAACCAAGAGGTTTACCCCAAGACGGAAAAGGGCCGAATCGGATTGCGCGTCGGGGTCGGCGGCAGCCCAGAGTCCGTCGTGCGTGCCGCGCGTCTGGGAATCCCTCTGGCGCTGGCGATTATCGGAGGTGACCCGGCACGATTTGCGCCGTTCTCGAAGTTGTACCGCGACCAGTTGCAAGCGTTCGGTCGGGACGACTTGCCCATCGCAATCCACTCACCGGGGCACATTGCAGAGACCGACGAACAGGCCGTCGAAGAATTGTGGCCTCACTACGTTGCGTCGTTTGGTCGCATCGGCCGCGAACGCGGGTGGGGGCCCATCACGAAAGAACACTTCATGGGCGAGGTCACCCACGGCTCGGTTTACGCCGGGTCGCCCGAGACGGTTGCAAAGAAAATCGCACACGCACTTTCCTCTGTCGGCGCCCAGCAGTTCGACCTCAAGTATTCGAACGGACCCATGCCGCACTCGCAGCTCATGTCATCGATCGAGTTGTACGGCACCAGGGTTATGCCTCTTGTCCGCGAGATGCTCGCGGGAGTTCCAGCGCGTTAGCGGTGGCGCAGGGTTCCACCGAGTAGCCCGGCGTCAAAGAAATTTTCCGCGAGTTCCGCGCCGTCATGCCCGTAAACCCAGGGAAGCCCGGGGACGGGGTCGGGGTGAGTGATCGGAGCGCCCGCGAGGACTGCCTCGGGGCGAGAGAGTCGCCGAATCCCGACACCAAGCACGTGCCCGGGGTGTCGGCGAGCGAAATCGCCGTACGTTGTCTCGTCGTGCTGGCCGTCATCACCAATGAGAATCCATTTGATGTTCGGGAACTCGGCGACAAGACGATCAAGACTTTTGATTTTGTGGTCACGCCCACTGCGGAAGATGCGATCGGGAGTGGCCCCCCAGTCGGTCAGCAAAAGAGGGCCGCGCGGGTACATGTGACGTGAAAGGAAACGCTCGAGCGTCGGTGCGACGTTCCACGGACCGGTGGACAGGTACATGACGGGTGCGCCCGAATAAAAGGCGCCCAATTTATTCAGAAATACGGCCATTCCTGGCACGGGGCGGCGGGCGTGCTCGTCAAGGACGAATGTATTCCAGGCCGCCAACAGCAGGCGGGGGAGTGCCGTGACCATGACCGTGTCATCAACATCACACACAATGCCAATGGGTGTCGTTTCTTTGACGACGGTCACGTCACTGGCGGCCCAGCCGTTGCCCTTTGTGACACGCATCAATACCGTGTGGAGTCCGACGGGCAGCTTCACGGGCACGCTTGCATCGATCACTCCGCCGCGGTCGCTTGTCACCTTGAACTTGTGGCTCCCGATTTTGACAGTGACCTTCGTGTGGGCAACGGGCACTCCCGTGAATGCCCGCCAACCGCGGACATATTTACGAACCTTGAGGGTGCGCGGGTCGGGGTTAACATAGAGAACTCTCGCGAGGATGCGAACCGAGGTGGCCGTGCCGTAGCCGCGGAAAGCGACTACTGTTGGAAGTTGCCCTGATGCACGAGCAGACCTCGCACGAACGGCAGTGTACGCGTCTTCGATTCGTGCCGCGATATGCATTTTGGCGGAAGGGGTCGATTCTGATGGCATCGTCGTCAAGACTATCGTCTCGGTAGAACTCGACGGTTTTTCAGTAAGTTGCAATGTCGTAGGGCACATTCTTAGACTTCACAGATACCTTTGGTGATAAAGGTTTTATTCTTCGAAAGTTTAACTAACCATCAACTACCAAGGAAAAGTAAATTGCCAATTCAGCACATCCCGGCAAGCGAAGAATTATTCAAATCGGGACTCCTCATCAACACGCCCGTTCAGGCCCGCAGCAACGCGCGTGTCACCGCCCTGTTGGACGCCGCAGCGAAGGTTGTTCATGACAAGGGTTACGAAGATCTGACCACGGCGAACGTTGCCGAAGCCGCTGGCGCGTCGATCGGCACGGTGTATCGCTACTTTGAGGATCGCGTCAAGGTTTTGGAAGCACTGGCAATTAGAAACCTCGAGCGCGCAGATCGGCGTTTCCTAGACGCGCTCGAGCAAGTCAAAGGTTCTGCGCCCAACGATGCGATAAACGCGATGTTCGAGACGTACCTCGACATGTTTCGAACGGAACCCGGTTTCCGTTCGCTGCGACTAGGAGACGTTCTCGACATTCGCCCGCGCATTCGCGAGCCGCGCCTCACCACGGCCGCCCGCACGATGACGGAAGTACTCAGCGGTCGCTTCGGATTCTCGAATGATGCCGCCACCGTTCTGGAACTCGAGAAAGCACTCGTGGCGGTTGACGCCTACCTGGCCCGCGCCTTCTTCAAGGATGACCGCGGTGACGCTGTCTTCATTGATGCGGCACGGGCATCGGTTGCGTCTCTGTCTCGCCTCGCGAACTAGTCGTCGGGGTGCTTGGTGTAACGCTCCAGTGACTTTTTCACCAACGCCATAACGGCGATGAAGAGGGCGATGATCCCCGCGAAGATGAACCCTGCGAAGTGCAGGCTCTGGCTCAGTTGCTCATACGTCAGAGCAGCTGTGCGGCCGACCGTGACATAGGCGATCGCCCACAGCGTGCACGCTGGTGCGGTCCACGCGATAAATCGGCGATAGTCCATGCCGGTGATTCCGGCGGTCAGCGGAACAATGCTGTGCAGGACGGGCAAGAACCGCGACATGAAAATCGCCCACCCTCCTCGGTGCTCGAGAAAACGTTCGGCAGTTTTCCAGTTTTTGTGACCAATCCATTTGCCGACCTTCGAGTGTTGAATGGCGGGGCCAAAGGCATGCCCGAGCGCAAAACCAATACTTTCCCCCATCAAAGCGCCGACAATTATGACAACAATCAACGAGATGTATTCCTCGGTCGACGACACACCGGTTGCAGCGACGAGAACGACAGTGTCCCCCGGAATGACGAGTCCAACGAGGACACTCGTTTCGAGCATGATGGCGAGCCCTGCTAGGCCGACACGGAGGACCGGGTCAACGGAACCGACTCCGCTGAGAAACCAATCGAGGAATGCGTTCATGAGTGCGAGCGTACCTCGTCTGGGTTCATTGCCTGTCGTCGATTGAGGTACTGCTGACGCCAGTAATCGACTCGACCCGGCTCGACGTGCACGTCCGGTCCATCTCGCCACTCGGTCACGACGCGAATGCCGTGGAGGGCGGACAGCGTCCACACCTCGGCGCCGTCGAGATCCTCTGGTCGAACACGGGCGCTGACGACCGGTGCGTCGATGAACGCGGCGTGGTCACGGATTGTTCGCTCGGTGACGCTAGGAAGGTGCGGAATCCCGGAATCTACGACGTGCAGACTGTCCTTCTCCCACCACACAATCGACGACCACGCCCCCTCGGCGACGTATCCGTCGTCGAGAATGACGGCCTCGCCGACGTTGAGTTCCCGTCGGAGGGCTCCGAGCACGGCGAGATCGGGACCCTTCACGCTCGGCTGGGTTCGAGGGTCACGAGGTGCGGTTGCCAGCGTGACGTCGGTGAGAGCGTCGGGAGCCTCACGAAGGTGGAATCGCAACATCGCGCCATCGCCGTAATCGATCGCTTCAAGGCGCGGGAACCATCGTCCCTCGGCGGGAATCATGGTGATGGTGTCGGCGGCAAAGGCGCGAGCGTCCAGAGTGGCGTCAACAGTGGCAAGCGACGTCGTGAATCGTTCGAGGTGCATCGTCAGATTCACAGCACAGCCGTCGACCACGAGCCATGAATCGGCGACGCGCACAGCACCGGTGTGAGAGTCGCACCATTCCTCTTCGACGACGGAACCATCCGCCCATCGGAAAACGCGCGCCTCGACCATAGAGTAAAGGCTATGACAGAGGGTTACGTTCGGCACGCGATTGCCGCACACGTTGACCCGGTTGTCATTTTTCGCACTCTGATCGCCGATAGAGATGGTGGTTTCTGGCTCGATGATTCGCTGGCGGAAACCGTGTCCTATCTGGGAGTCGGGACGCGCATCGAGACCATCGATGCGTTCTCTGGTTTCGACACCGCGGACGAGTTTCCGGTGTCGCGGGTTGGGTGGATCGGTTATGGAGCCCGGGCTGAGTCGCTCGGTGTCGAGGTCGGAATCGAGCCACAACCGCGCTCGACAATGCTGTCCGTTCGACTCGCGGTCGAGGTCGACCATCGCGACAACAACGTGTCGGTCATCGGGCTGCGGCGCGACGCCGAGTTCGACGACCTCGTTTCTGCCATCGAAGCACTGGGCGGTCAGGCCGCCCCGATGCCACAGCGTCCCCCGACCCGCACGGCGATGTGGCGCGATGATCCGGTGACCTATGCGGGGTACATCGCCGAGTGCCTCACGCACATCCGAAACGGAGACGCCTATCAGTTGTGTCTCACGACGGGAATCGACGTCTATGGCGAGGTGGACGTGGTCGAGACGTATTGCGCGCTCCGAGCGGCGGCCCCCACCCGAAACGCGGCGTAC
>JBEGPO010000068.1:0-5297 GCA_041181465.1 Actinomycetota bacterium
CCCGATCGAGATATCGAGACAGTTACGAACTCTGGCACAGCCAGGAACTGACCCACTACGTCCCTTTCCCCTTAACGAGAAGAATGTTTAGTGTTGATCTAGAAAGTCACAACACCTCTCCGTTTCTAGGTGAGCGCGTGATTGGCTTTATGTCGGTTAATTCCACGAACAAGCTATCCCTGAATGATTCGATTTCGTCACTACTGCCTCAATTTGATGCGTTTCATGTAATTCTCAGCAACAACATTTCTGAACGAGAGACACCCACCCCAGAAAAAGTTCAATTTCATGTTTTGAATAATGGGATACCGGAAAAGGAGTTGAAGCGCGTCCTTTCTGACCTGTCTGGATATGTTCTTTTGTTGGATGAAAACTTAGAGTACCCATCTGATTACGTTGCTCGATTACTGACAGAAATAGAAATCCGCGACAGGCAAGTAATTGTCGGCGCTAGGGCAATGATTCTCCGCAGGGACGATGAGAAGGGTTCAAAAGAAAAGAGCCCTGTTGTCTTGCATAAGAGCATGTCATCGCCAGGAGAGTGGGTGGATCTTTTGGGTTCTGGAACAATTGGATTCCACTCTCAAACTATTCAGCTCAGTGTTGCTCACCTAAAAAACACCTCAACGGATAATTACGCTTTAGCTGAACAAGCCGTCTTGGCTCGAATCCCACAATTTAGTATCAATAGAACAAGTAGATGGATGCGCAAGGCGAGCAGTTCTATGAAAGACCTGCTCACCAGGGGCAAAGTTCACGTCATGCGAGACGACGTCATGAGTGAATTCCAACTTTCACGCGGGGCCCACCCGAGGAGTCTTTGAAGTGGCGCCATGGGAATAGCTCTAATCATGGGCCAGGGTTACGTTGGACTGCCTCTCGCGCACGCTATCGCGATGACTCAAACTCAGTCGGAAGTCTTGGGTTTTGATGTTCGCGAGGATGTGGTGAGCAATCTAAACTCTGGATTGTCCCATGTCGGGAACATTCCAGACCACGAGTTGGCCGAAATCCTCGCCAAAGGTTATCGTGCCACCAGCGACCCCGACGATATCTCGAAAGCAGACACGATCGTTATCTGTGTGCCCACACCCCTGAAGGACTCAGGTGAGCCAGATATTTCGTACATCGAATCAGCAGCCAGTCTGATTGCAACGCACATGACGCCGGGCACTTTAGTGATTCTTGAGTCAACGACCTATCCAGGAACAACTGAGAATATCCTTCGACCGATCTTGGAAAATGGAAATTCGGTCTTGGACAAAGACTTTCATTTAGCCTTCTCCCCCGAGCGCGTAGATCCAGGAAGCGCGACATTCACGATTTCGAATACACCCAAAATTGTGGGTGGGTCAAGCCCGGAATCCACCAAGAAGGCGGCCGACTTCTACAGACTGTTCGTGAATGACGTTATCGAAACAATCGGAACCCAAGAAGCCGAAACGGCGAAACTGCTGGAAAACACCTATAGACACGTCAACATTGCCCTGATTAATGAAACGGCAATTCTTTGTCACGAGATGGGGATAGACATTTGGGAAGTCGTGAGGCTTGCGTCAAGCAAACCCTTTGGTTTTCAGGCTTTTTACCCAGGCCCAGGAGTAGGTGGCCAATGTATTCCGGTTGATCCTAATTACCTGAGCTACGAAACAAAAAGAAGACTGGGTAAACCTTTTCGTTTCATCGAGATGGCAACGGAAATCAACTCGTCCATGCCCCATTACATCGTGACTAGGGTTCAGGACATAGTGAAGCGGCGAGACGTTTCAATCACGGGATCCAAAATCCTGATTTTAGGGATAACCTACAAAGCCGATCTTGCCGACGCTCGAGAGTCCCCAGCCTTTGAAATCGCAGAGTTACTGCTCTCTAAAGGGGCTCAGGTCAGATTCAACGATCCTTTCCTGGCATCCTTCGTTGTAGCCGGAGCAGAAGTACCGCGTCACGAAAGATTAGACGAGTCGATATCAGAATTCGATCTGGTGCTCCTACTCCAAGCTCACAGCGCTTTTGACATTGATTCCATCAGCCGCAACGCTACCTATCTGTTCGACACCCGAGGCAAGGCGGAGGGTCCTAATGTCGAGCGTCTGTAGCCGCGATCTAGTCGGCTAACCGTGAGCCCAGACCGGCCTTTGGCGCATGATAAAACTCAGTGACGCAGGTTCGACTCCTGCCGAATCTGCCTAGCCACCAGCACAAAAAATGCGGGGCCCAGCAAATTGCCCGGCCCCGCACGCTTTGTTCGGTTGATTAGGCGGGGATGTCCTTTTCACTGAAATCCATTACCGGCGCTGGCTTGGTAAAGAACTTGGTGAGGAACGCGAGGATCACAATTCCCGCGGCCATCCAGTAGAGGCCGAGCATGAATGCTCCGGGTGCGAGTGACGTCCAGAGCCAGATTGTCAGCGCGAATCCAAGCAGCGGCAGGACGCCGTGGCTGAATACGTTGACGTTGGCTGAACGCTTGCCGCCCTTGGGGAACAGGTAGTACTTGATGACGGCGAGGTTCACGATCGAGAACGCGAAGAGCGCCCCGAACGACACCATGTTGAAGACGTCAGCAAGCGAGAGGAACAATCCGGCGAGCGACACAATCGAAACCGCGATCGACGCGATGAACGGAGTGCGAGCCTTGGAGAGCTTGCCGAACACCGATGGCAGAACGCGGTCGCGTCCCATCGCGTAGATCAGTCGCGAAATCGAAATTTGCGACGCGATACCCGAGCCGAAAGCACCGACGATGTATACACACGTGAAGATGTAGGCGAGGGTCTCGCCACCAATCTTCGTGAAGATCTCGGTTCCCGCGGTGTCAATGCTGGCGAAAGCGGCAACGTCAGTCCAGACGAGCGCACCCACCCACGACACAACGATGAAGATTGCTCCACCGATGAGTGCTGTGAGGAGAATCGCGCGAGGGATGTCTCGGCGGGGCTTGTTCGATTCTTCCGACATAGTCGAGACAGCGTCGAATCCGAGGAACGACAGCGCAAGAACGGCAGCACCCGAGTAAACACCGGCAAGGTCACCCGCCGGGTTGAACGGGTCGAATGCCGACGATGTCGAGGGTTCGCTTGCGAGGTTCATCGCACCACCGACGACGAACGCAACGACAATGCCGAGCGAAATGAGCACGATGATGATGTTGGCGCGAGCGGCCAGGTTAATTCCAACGAGGTTGAGCGACAGCGTGATCGCGATGGCGATAACGATGAGCACCTGCGCTGGGACATCCGGCAACAGCAAGTTCGCGTAGATGCCGATGACCATGAAGTTGACCATTGGCAGGAACAAGTAGTCCAGCATCAACGTCCATCCGGCGAGGAAACCTGCAGATCCGCCGAACGTTTGCTGGACATACGTGTATGCGCTTCCTGCAACGGGGATTGCGCTCGCCATCTTGCCGTATGAGAGTGCGGTAAACAACATCGCAATGGTTGCAATGATGTACGCAAGCGGGAGTCGGTTGTCCGACATGGTGCTGACGAGACCATAGGTCGTAAAGACCGTGATTGGCGCCAGGTATGCGAGCCCGAAGAAGACAAGCTGTCTGACGCTCAATGTTCTATTGAGCTTGGTGGGTGTTGCGGTTGCCACGATTTCTCCTTTGAATGTGGGTTAGACGCGTCGGCTGGTTAGCCGTAACGTTTTCCGTCAACCCACGTGGCAAGCACGCGGACTGACGGAAGTTTATGGGGCTCTATTTCGAGCGGATTGGCGCTCAGTTCGATGAAATCAGCAACCGATCCTGGTTTCAGAGTCCCGGAATCGTCGGCAAATGCTTGATGGGCCATTGCGGCGGTGTACGCCCACACGCCTTGGGCGGGACTCACGCGCTGGCTGGGTTCCCAACCGCCCGCCGGAACACCTTCGGTGGTTTCGCGCGTAACTCCAACCTCGAGTCCAGAACGCCAATCGGGTGTCGTGACCGGCCAGTCCGATCCGAATGTGACGTAGGCGCCCGACTCAATGACATCCACGATTCGGTATTGGTGGGCACTGCGATGCCCGATACGAGGAAGAGTGAGTTCGGTCATCAGCGGGTCCATTTGTGCCCAATATGGTTCGAAGTTTGCGATGACACCCAGTTGAGCGAATCGTCCGAGGTCTGACGGTTCCAGAATTTGGACGTGCGCGATGACCCCTCGTCGGTCGCGCGGCCCGTTTACTCGCTCGACCTCTTCGAAAGCGTTGAGAGCAAGTCGGTTCCCCATGTCTCCGATTGCATGGATGTGGAGTTGGAAGCCGAGGCGATCAAATTCAATCGCCGCTGCCGTCAGCTCTTCTTGTGTCCAGTTTGCGATTCCACGATCGTCTTGTTCGACTCGGTCGGTGTAGGGGTCGATCATTGCCGCCGTGTGATTTTCGACGACACCATCGGCGAAGAACTTGACGGTGTTGCACGTGAGCAGCCGGTGATTAGCGGAACGGATGCGTTCGCGGTCGAGCGGGAACGTTTCCACCTGGGGTCGCCACGCAGTCGGTTCGGCGCGAAGCGCCAGGTTGAATCGGTTTCGGATAAAGCCCTTTGCGGCCGCCGCGAGATAGCCGTCGACGTGTTGGGGGTCGACCCACGCATCTTGAACCCACGTGACCCCAAGTTCAATGAAATGGTCGGAGGCCTTCTTGAGGGCAAGGGCAAGTCGCTCGGAATCGTCCGCGGGCATCACAGCCTTCACGAGATCAATAGCGCCGTATTCCTGAAGTGTGCCCATCGGAGTTCCGTCCGGGCGACGAACAATTCGACCGAGTTCAGGTTCTGGCGTTTCGCTGGTAACACCTGCGCGCCGGAGGGCCTCGCTGTTCACCCAGACCGTGTGGTAATCCCATGCGTTGAGCACTACGGGACGGTCGATTGAGTCGAGCCACGTCGCGTCAAACAATCCGCCGGGAATGATACTGGAATCATAGGAACCCCCGACAATCCACTCAAGGTCGGGGTTCGCATCGGCGAACTGTTTGACGTTTGTCGCGATGTCCTCAGGCGTGCGCCCCGAGCGGATTTCCGGCCCAAGGAGTTCAAGGCCGGCAAAGATCGGATGTGCGTGACCGTCGCCCACGCCCGGAAGAATCGTAAGGCCCGTTGCGTCAATAAGGTTCGTGTCGGGGAGGCCGGCCATCGCCCGGGCCGCGTCACCAATGGCAACGATTCGGTTCCCGTCGATCGCTATCGCGTCGCTCGTTTCCACCCGACCGCGCTGGTCCGTCGACACAATTACGAGGGCATCGGTGATGACGGTCGTGGCCACAGTGCCTCCAGAGGTTATTGAAGTATCAGCGATAACGTAGCCCAG
>JBEGPO010000069.1:0-6744 GCA_041181465.1 Actinomycetota bacterium
GGACGTATATGCCTCACGGTCCGTTCGACACCGAGCGCGATTGCATCAAGTGGGTGTCGAGTGTCGACAACTCGACGGATCCCCTTTTCTATGCCATCATCGACCTCGCCACGAATAAGTCGGTCGGAATTGCCGCCTATTTGCGCATCGATACGCACAACCGCACCGTTGAGGTTGGTTGGCTGACGTTTTCGGAACAACTACGCCGAAGCACCGCCGCAACAGAAGCGATGTACCTCATGGCTACGCACGCGTTCGAACTCGGGTATCGACGTTACGAATGGAAGTGCAACGCGCTCAACGCACCATCCATTGCCGCCGCGGAACGACTCGGGTTTAGTTTCGAGGGGGTATTCCGAAACGCGGTCATCGTCAAGGGACACAATCGGGATACGGCGTGGTTTGGGTTCACTGACGGCGACTGGCCCGCAATCAAACAAGCGCACGAAACTTGGCTCGACGCGTCGAACTTCGACGAGGCGGGGAACCAGAAGTCGAGCCTTCGCGACTTGACTACCCCGTTACGTCATTCCGCGTGGCCGGCGCTCAACGTCGAACGGTAAGCCGCGACTACGTGCGAGGCGCATCTGTTTGCCTACGGCGCATAATTCCCTAAGATTTGCGTATGACTGAGAAAACTCGCACTTCATACGGATACGGCGCCCAGGGTGAAATCGATGTGCCAGAAACGTCGAACATCTCCTTTGGCTCACGGCTGAGGTTCTACTTCGACAATTCGATGTCCAAGGCGGGTTATTTCATTCTCTACTCGTTCATCCTGCTGGCGATACTGTCGGTCATCAACACCGCGTTCAGCATGTGGATTCAGGGAACCCCACTGAGTAACCCCTCCGAACCGACGGACTTCACGAACAATGTTTTCGCGCGCATGTTTGGAATCCTCGGCGATGTGCCCGCCGATACTTGGGCCGACCGATTGTCGAGCCTCCTAGGTTGGGTTGCCAGCACCGCTGTCGACGCGATCATCATCGGTTTTGCGGCCACCGCCATCCTCGGTGTCGTCGAAAACCTTAAAGCGGGCAAGAGTGCGGTCATCAACACGAACCACACCCTGATTCTCGGCTGGTCGAACCGAATCTTTCCCATCCTCAGCGAACTCGCTGTCGCAAACGCCAACATTCGCCGCGCATCGGTCGTCATCTTTGCGAACGTCGACCGGGTTGCAATGGAAGACGAAATTCGTTCGCGCGCAGGTAACCTCGGGAAACTAAAAATCGTCACTCGCAAGGGTGACCCGACAAACCCGAGTGACCTCACCCGGGTCAACCTCGGCGCCGCAAAGTCCGTCATCATCCTCGATGCCGACGATTCGGGCGACGCCACCGTCGTCTCGACCGTCCTCGCGGTCAAGGCCACAATCAACAATCCGAAGATTTCCATCGTTGCCGAGGTAGACGACGCCGAGACCGCGCAGGCGCTGACTTCCGCGACGGACGGCCAGGTGCAAACCGTGCGCTCGCACGACATCATCGCGCGCGTGACCGCACAGGCATCACGTCAGCCGGGACTCGCGACCGTCATCCTGGACCTTCTCGACTTCGCTGGCGATGAGATTTATTTCTCGTCGATTCCCGCTCTCGAGGGTAAGACGTACGGAGACGCACTCCTGTCGTTCAACGAGGCGTCGGTGATCGGTTTGCTCGATGACAAGGGCGCATCACACCTCAACCCCAAAATTAGCCAGAAAATCGGCAAGGGTTGGAAGATCATCGCGATTGCCACAGACGACGACCGAGTGACCTACACGGGTGTTGACAGGGCAAAGGCTCCGACTGTTGCAAAGAAGGCGGCGGCGAAACCGAAGCCGGAGCACCTGCTCATCATCGGCTGGTCGTCGATGGGACGCTCGGTTCTGACCGAACTCGCACAGTTCTTGCCCAAGGGATCGACGGTCCACATCGTCGCGACCCCGAAATACGTTGACCCCGCCGAACTCGCGTCGCTTAAGTTCGGGGGTGTGACCGTGTCCTACTCGGCGACGTCCGGAGACATGGCGGAACTCGTCAAGGCGGCCAGCGCCAAGCACTACGACGAAGTCATCGTCCTCGGCTATCGCAACGCCATCAGTGAATCGGAAGCAGACGCACAGACGATGCTCACCATGCTCCAGATGAACGCGCTGTTCGACGACACGACCAACAAGGTTCGCCCGACCCGCTTGGTCGCCGAAATCCTCGACTCGCGTAAGGCCGAGCTGGCCCGAGTTGCAGCGGTTGACGACCTCGTCATTAGCGATAACCTCGCCGCGCTGCTCGTCGCGCAGATTGCCGAAAACCCGACGCTCTCGCCCGTCTTCGCCGACCTGTTCGACGCGGACGGCGCTTCCGTCAACATGCGTGCCGTTGAGGCTTACGCGCCGTTGAAAAAGTCGGTTGCCTTCTCTCAGCTCGTCGCCGCCGGTGTAGCCAAGGGTGAGTCGGTCATCGGCTATCGAATCGCCGCCGAGTCACGTTCGAGCGCGGCACAGGGCGTTGTGCTTAACCCGTCGAAAAACGACGAGTTTGTGCCGGAAGCGGGCGACGCGCTAATTGTCGTTGGAAACCTCTAAAGTCACCCACAGACCAGTCGGCGTCGCGGATCACCGCGGCGCCGACTGCTTGTCACGGCACACGGTAAATTGGGGAACTGACCCCACTTCGTTAGGAAGCTCGCCATGTTGTTGACCGTTACGTCACTGATTTTCATAGTTGCGTTCATCCTGATCTTGACGGAAAAGATTCCCCACTACCTCGTCGCCGGGATCGGCGCTATTGCGGTCATCGCAATCGGCGCACTTGATCCCGTGACGGCGCTCACCACCCACGAGATGGGAATCGACTGGAGTGTAATTTTTCTCCTCATCGGGATGATGCTGATGGTGGGGGCAATCAAGACGACTGGAGTCTTTCAATTCCTCGCGGTCAAGGCCGCGGTTCTGGCTCGCGGAAACGCACGCAATACGTTGCTCCTCATCCTGGGAATTTCAGCGCTCACGAGCACGGTTTTGCCCAACTTGACGATCGTGATGCTCGTCGCCCCCGTGGCAATTCACCTCGCTCGCGAACTGAGCCGATCGCCCGTGCCATTTCTTCTGGCTACCATCATCGGGAGCAACGTGGGCGGCACAGCCACACTAATCGGAGATCCACCTAACTTGATTATTGGAAGTCGCGTGGGCATCGGCTTTATGCAGATGCTCGTCGTTATGGGGCCGATTGCGCTTATCGGACTCGTGGTGACCGCGGCGTATTTCGTCATCGCGTTTCGGAAATCCCTCGCGCCAACCAACGCTGATCGTGCACGCAAAATCACGACCACCGCCACGCTGACCAATGTGCCACTTCTCGTCGTCAGCCTCGTCCTGCTTGCCCTCATCATCGGAACCTACATCGTCGGGACGTTCTTCGGTTTGTCGCCTGAATACATCGCGCTGTCCAGTGGTGTACTCGCAACCCTCATGTCTCGCGCGTCGCTGACACAAGCGGCCGCCACCGTCGAATGGAAGACTCTCGGTTTCTTCGCGGGACTCTTCATAATTGTCGGCGCTCTTGTTTCGGTCGGTGCTCTCGAGGTCGTTTCCCACTGGCTTATATCGATCATCGGCACAGACATCGACGTGATTTCGATATCGCTGCTCGCCTTCTCGGGAATCGTGTCGGGAATCGTCGACAATATTCCCTACGTCACGAGCATGATCCCCGTGATTTTCAACCTCAACGAGGCTCTCGGGTTGTCGGAACCCTCGGTGCTCTGGTGGGCATTGGCGACAGGTGCTGACTTTGGCGGAAGCCTGACCGTCGTCGGTGCAAGTTCCAACATCGTCGGAGTCGCCATCGCCCATCGCGAAGGCATCAAACTCTCGATGTGGGATTACGCGAAGATAGGAATTCCGGTGACACTCTTGTCGCTGCTCGCGACGGTTCCCTATTTCCTCTTCGTCATCAATTAGGCGACAACGAAAAGCTGGGCAGCAAGGTGCGCATCTAGTGCAACACTGCCGTGTGCGCCAGTGACCGAGTATTGGCCGCTCGCGCCAGTGACCGTGACTCCACTCCCAGGGATGATTCCAGTAGCAGCACACGACTGAAGCAACCCCTCGTCTGCTTGAATTCCTTCGCCTATCGCGGTCACCGTCATCGGGCTTCCGTCAGCGCATTCCGTGGCCGGCTTTCCGTGGACGAACGGAGTGGATGTGCGCCCGATCAGTTCGAGCCCCGGGATCGGGTTGCCGTATGGGTCACTGTCGAGGTTGGTGAGCAAAGCGGCGAGTTTCTGTTCGGCGGCATCACCGAGGACATGCTCCCAACGACACGCTTCTTCGTGGCAGTCCGCCCAATCGAGACCAAGGACATCGAACAAGAATCGTTCCGTGATTCGGTGCTTCCTCATGACCGCGACCGCGATGCGGCGGCCCTCTGGAGTGAGTTCAACGATGCGATTGTCGTCAAGGTGCAACAAGCCGTCCCTCTCGAGACGTGACACCGTCTGTGACACTGAGGGCATCGCCTGTTCGAGGCGCTCGGCGAGACGCGCTCGTAGGGCGGGTTGGCGTTGTTCTTCGAGCTCGAAAACGACCTTGAGATACATCTCGGTCGTGTCAATCAGATCGGACACATTCACCCCCTGCGACAAAATTACCCGCTGCTGTGGATAATTTGTGACACGAGTTCGTGTGGAGTGGTGAGTTATCTCCCATGACACATTCACCCACCCGTCGATTCCTCATCGCAATCGGCCAAATTCTGTTCATCACTGCGACGTCGCTGAGCGTTCCGCTCTGGCCAACACAACCCGCGAGCGCAACAATCGCGTCACCTAGCAGCCTCTCGTCCACGAGTGCACCTGCTGGTCTCATCATCAACTCACCGTGGGTGCTCGACGCCTCGGGAACGGAATGGGCCTACGGCACGACGAGTACGTCCATGGGAACACTCATCTCGAGAAATCGGACTACCGGCGCGTTCACGTCGAGGGAAATCATCGCCGGAGACGAAGGTTCGATAGCGGGTCTCTATTCACCGCTGTCCAACGTGGCTATTTTTAGTGCCCGTCGGACAGGTTTGGGAAACCGAATCACCGCTTTCGATCTAGCGACAGGGACTCGAATCTCGAGCCGAACACTGGCACCCGACGAAACGTTCATTCGCGCGTTGGCGTTCAACTCCGCCGCGGACTCCTACATCGTCGGCACCAACCAAAACCCGGCAAAGGTCATGAAGTTCGCGACCACCACCGGGGCCCTAGAGTACAGTTCCACTTTGTCTACGGGTCTCAAAGAGATCACCGCATTCATTCCAAACGGCACCGAACTACTTGCGGCAGTCAACACGATTCCGATCAAACTGGTGTCCGTCACGCGAAACAGACTGGTCGTTGGTTCGGTGGTGTCTCTTCCCACGGGAACACCGACTCTGATGGACCCGGTTGTCGTGGGGACCACCGCCTACATCGGCACTGATGCAATTCCTGGTCGAATCACGGCGATTGATATTCTGACCAAAACCGTGATCGGATCGGCAACCCTAAACTCCGGGGAAATTGGGGCCCGCAATCTTGTGGTCGACGACTCAACCGGAACGTTATACGCGACGACCGATAGCGCAGCGGGACCGCGGATTGCATCATTTCAACTGACCGATTTACGTCGATTAGGAACGACGCAGCTCAGTGCCGGGTCCTCGGCAACGTCGCTGTTGTTGTCTGGAGAGAAACTCGCCGTCGGCTTCTCGGGAACACGGGGCGTCGAGACCTTCACCGTTGCTCCCGAACCGAACGCCGCTGTCATCACGGGAATCCAGGAATCGGATTCGGCACTGACCGTCGCGTGGAATTCCGGTGGGTCAGTCGAACCAATTATCGAATACACCGCGTCTGTTACCGCCGGGGCCTTCTCAGCCTCGTGTTCAACAAACGGGACAACTTGCACAATTCGAGGATTGAACAACGGAACCACCTACTCGATCTCGGTCGTCGCACGATCTGTCGCCGGAGTTAGCCAGGCAACACTGACCTCCGGTGTACCGCGCACCGTTCCGGGTGCGCCAAGCACCCCTCGCGTGACGCGGGGTAATGCCGACGTAACCGTGACCTGGACACCTCAGGGCGACGGTGGTGTGCCAATCACGGGTTACCGCGCGACGGCATCACCCAGTGGGCAGATGTGCGAGTCGATCGTGCAATTCTGCACCATTTCCGGGTTGCCGAATGGGATTCCTCAAACAGTTCGGGTGGTCGCGCACAATCCAGTGGGCACATCACAACCTTCCGCGCCGAGCGCTTCCGTGACGCCTGCCACAACACCGTCGACGCCACGAATCGATTCGGCGCGCAGAACAAACCGCGGCGCTGTCATTGTCTGGAAACCTCCGACGGATAACGGTGGTGACAACGTGGTTTCGTACCTCGTCCACGTGATACAGGGCTCGAACATTGTCTCGGAGTCGACTACCGCCGACACCTCGATCACGCTTGACGGTCTCACCAATGGCGTGATGTACAGGATCGTCGTTTCGGCGACGAATACGGTCGGCACCGGCGGGCCGTCAGAACACGCGAACGTCATCCCGGCTACGGTTCCCGATCCACCCCTTGCAATCTCTGCCCGACGGCAGAGTGAAGGAGCCGACGTGTCATGGACCGTTCCACCGAACGGCGGCGACCCCATCACGGGATATCGAGTGCAGATAAGACAGGGCAACGGGAGTCCAACAAGTTTCATCACCACGGAATCGCCCTATTCGATTC
>JBEGPO010000070.1:0-5663 GCA_041181465.1 Actinomycetota bacterium
GGGAAGCTTGTCGAGTTTGTTGAACTTCCGCGAGAGGTTCATCCGTATTACGTTTCCACCCAGGCTCATCCCGAGTTGCGTTCACGGCCCACTCATGGTCACCCGCTGTTTGTAGGGCTCATCGCCGCAGCGAAGGTGCGCCACACGGCCGACGTGCTCGACGTCGACTACATCGAAGACAAGTAGCCCACCATGGAGGTAACGCGCCTCATCGAGCAGTTTCTGCGTCACACGGCGTTGGAGCGGGGCCGAAGCACCAACACGATCGCGGCGTATCGGCGCGACCTCGATCGGTGGGCCGGGTTTATCGGTAAGCGTTCGCTCGAGTCCATTGACTCGGCCGCAGTGACCGATTATCTAACCACCCTCCGCCGGGCCGGTCTCGCGTCATCATCGATCACTCGTGCGCTCTCGGTCGTTCGTTCATTCCACCGCTACCTTGTCGCCGAAGCCCTCGCGTCGAACGATCCGACGGGTGCGGTGATCGCGCCCGGTCGAACCCAGCGCCTCCCCAAAGCGTTGAGCATCGAGCAAGTGACGGCACTACTCGAGTCGACACCCACCGAGACGCCTGTTGGCCTGCGCGATCGAGCGATTCTTGAACTCATGTACGCGACCGGTGCCCGTGTCTCTGAGGCGGTTGGGCTGGTCGTCGATGACGTTCGGGCCGACGAGGTACTGGATGTGATCACTCTGACCGGCAAGGGCAACAAACAGCGCGTTGTCCCGGTCGGTCGTTTTGCTCGCGAGGCGCTCGATGCATATCTCGTGCGCGGCCGTCCCGCCCTATTAGACAAAGGACGCGGCACACCCGCACTCTTCCTCGGCGCTCGGGGCGCTGCACTATCCCGCCAGAATGTTTTCCTCATCATCCGAGCGGCGGCGGCTCGGGCCGAAATCACGTCAACAATTTCGCCCCACACGCTTCGTCACTCGTGCGCAACGCACTTGTTGCGGGGTGGCGCCGACATTCGAGTCGTGCAAGAGATGTTGGGGCACGCTTCGGTTGCGACAACGCAGATATACACGCTCGTGACCCGCGATGCGCTCACCGAGGCCTATCGGACGTCTCATCCGAGGGCGCGGTAAATCCGCGCCCTATTCACCGTAGAATTGCCCCGTGACCGTGTTTCCCGTGCCTCAGGCGTTGACCTCCCATGGTCCGGCGCGCGTGATTTCACTCTGCAACCAAAAAGGTGGAGTGGGAAAGACCACAACAGCGATTTCGCTCGCCGGTGCACTCGCCGAGGTTGGTCGAAAAGTTCTCGTCGTTGACTTTGACCCGCAAGGGGCTTTAACCGCGGGACTCGGAGCCTCCGCCCACGACGTTCCGACGATTTACAACCTGCTCGTTCCCGACAAGGCGGTCGATTCGAGCCGTTCACCGCTCACTACTCGCGACGTCATTCAGGCGACATCGATTGAGAACATTCACATCTTGCCGGCGAATATCGACCTTGCCGCGGCCGAGGTGCAACTCGTCAACGAGGTCGCTCGTGAACACGTTCTTGCCGACATCTTGAAGCCCGTGCTCGCCGACTACGATGTTGTCCTCGTCGATTGCCAGCCATCGCTCGGACTCCTCACCGTGAACGCTCTCACCGCAAGCCACGGGGTTCTCATTCCGCTCGCCTGCGAATTCTTTGCCCTGCGCGGGGTTGCCCTGCTGCTCGACACCATCGACAAGGTGAAGGCGCGACTCAACCCGGCTCTCGAACTCGACGGAATTCTGGCGACGATGTACGACCCGCGTACCCTGCACTCTGTCGAAGTTCTCGACCTGGTCAAGCAGAATCGACCAAAAGATGTTCTCAAAACCCTTATTCGCCGCACCGTCAAGTTCCCGGACTCGACCGTTGCCGCGGCGCCCATCACCACTTTCGCACCGGATCACCAAGCCGCCGACTCGTACCGCGAACTTGCCCGAGAGCTGATTTCCCTTGGAAAGATCGCCTAGTTCCGAGGACGGATTCCGCGTCAGCCTCGCGAATTTCGACGGACCCTTCGACCTTCTCATTTCGCTCATTTCGAAACACGAGATGGACATCACCGAGGTGAGTCTCGCCGCGGTGACGAGCGAATTCATCACGTTCCTTCGTGACCTTGACGGAACGGCGGAACTCGATGCCGCATCTGAATTCCTCGTTGTCGCCGCGACGCTGCTCGACATGAAGATCGTGGGGCTTTTGCCCACCGGGGAATACGCCGACGCCGACGATGTGGCAGTTCTCGAGGCGCGCGACATGTTGTTTGCGCGATTGTTGCAATACCGCGCCTTCAAAGAGATTTCGGTGTGGTTTTCCGGGCGAATCGAGCGCGAATCGGCTCGTCATCCCCGCGCTGTTCGACTCGAGGAAAAATTTCGCGAACGCACACCCGAACTGGTTTGGACGACGTCGATCGAGGATTTCCACACCCTTGCCCTGTATGCACTCGCGCCTCGCGAAATCCCGTTCGTTGGACTCGATCACCTGCACGCACCACTCGTGTCGGTCCGTGAACAGGCCGCCATTGTCATCTCGATGATTCGCTCTGCCCCGATGACGTTCCGTCAAATCATTGCGGGAGCCGATCAGCGTGGTGTGATTGTTGCGCGGTTCCTGGCGATTCTCGAGCTGTATCGTCAGTCCGCGGTCGCGTTTGAACAGATCGAACCGCTCGGGGAATTGACGGTGCGCTGGAGCGCCGAGACATGGAACGACGAAAACCTTGTGACTCTGGGAGCCGAATATGGAAACTGAACTTGAGCGTCAACTCGAAGCGATACTAATGGTGGCCGACGAGCCACACAGTGTGGTGTCACTAGCCACCGTGCTGGAACGACCCGTCACAGAGGTCAAGGCTGCCATCGCCCGACTCGTTGCCGACTTCGACGGAGTCGACGGGACCGTTCAGCGCGGTTTCGAGTTGCGCGAAATCGGCGGCGGTTGGCGAATTTATGTCCGTGAGTCTTATGACGAACTCGTTCGCGACGTGGTGTTGTCGCAGAATTCGACCAAACTGTCGCAACCCGCGCTCGAAACCCTTGCGGTTATCGCCTACAAACAGCCCGTGACTCGCTCACAGGTGTCCGGAATTCGAGCGGTCAATGTCGATACTGTGATTCGAACGCTGGTTGGGCGGGGGCTCATCACCGAGGTCGGTACCGAGTCCGAGACTGGCGCAATCCTTTATGGAACCACCGATCTGCTCCTCACCAACCTTGGTGTCGATTCACTCGACCAACTTCCGCCCGTGTCGGAATTGCTGGACGACGGTTCCGCCGGGTTCGACAATGTCCACTGATCGACTTCAAAAGGTCCTCGCCGCCGCGGGGGTTGCGTCGAGGCGCGCGAGCGAGATTCTCATCGCGCAGGGTCGGGTCACGGTCAACGGTGAAACGGTCACCGAAGCGGGCTCTCGCGTCGACCCTGAAATCGATCGAATCACGGTCGACGGCGAACCAATACAGTCCGATGTCAGCAAGCGCTACGTGATGTTGAACAAGCCGACCGGTGTCGTGTCGAGCCTCGCGGACGATCGAGGGCGACGCGACCTTCGCGATTACGTCTCCGAATACGACGAGAGGCTATTCAATGTCGGCCGACTCGATTTCGAGACCTCCGGCCTTCTCATTTTGACTAACGACGGTGATGCCGCCCACGTGCTCGCACACCCGTCCTTCGAGGTTGCGAAGACCTATCTCGCCAAAGTGTCGGGGCTCGTGAAAGGGTCGACGCTGCGCGAGATGAAAGACGGTATTGAACTCGAGGACGGGCCGATTGCGGTCGACCGTGTCTCGATCATGGGAGAGCCGTCTCGCGGGCAGACGTTGCTTGAAATCACGCTGCATTCTGGGCGCAACCGCATCGTTCGCCGTTTGTGTGAGGCGATTGGCCACCCCGTCGTCGAACTTCATCGCAAGAGTTTCGGGCCGCTCAGCCTCGGCTCGTTGTCCCTTGGTGACACGCGCGACCTCACTAAGGTTGAAGTGGGGCAGGTGCTCGCGCTCGCCCGCGAATCCGACGGTGAGGAGGCGGCGCATGTCTAACGCCCGCGTTTCCGGTCCGGTCCGAATCGTCGGAGCGGGATTGCTCGGAACCTCCGTCGGATTGGTACTTCGTCGCCACGGAATCGATGTCTCACTCGTCGATTCGTCGCCCACCGCCGTCGCGCTTGCGTCGCAGTACGGAGCCGGACACCCCGCGGTCGAGGGAGAAACGCCGGCATTGATTGTGGTGGCGGTCCCACCGGACGTTGTCGCCGATGTTGTCGAACGCGAACTGCGAGATTTCCCCGACGCGGTCGTTACCGACGTCACGAGTGTCAAGGGTTCGATTTTGGTGGACCTGCAATCTCGTGGCATAGACCTGTCGCACTATGTCGGATCGCACCCGATGGCCGGTCGCGAACGCGGGGGAGCGGTTTCTGCCCGTGCGGATATCTTCACGGGTCGCTCGTGGGTGGTGTGCCCCCGACCGGATGCCGATTCGGCCGCGGTCAACCTCGTTTCTGATCTGGCAATCGACTGTGGTGCGAACCTCGTTGAGATGTCGACAACTGACCACGACTCGGCTGTGGCCCTCGTGAGCCACGTCCCGCAGATTGTGTCTTCCGCGGTCGCGTCGAGCCTCATCGGCGCGCCTGACTCGTCGGTCGAACTTGCCGGCGGTGGGTTGCGTGACATGACCCGGATTGCGTCCAGCGATCCGAGCCTGTGGATTCAGATTCTCAGTGCCAACGCCGTCGACGTGACGATTGTCTTGGAAGACGTTCGGGACCGAATCGATGCGGTAGTCACGGCGTTGCGCAGTGGGGCCCCGACCGCCGCTCTCGCGGACCTTTTGGCGTCTGGAAATACGGGAGTGTCCCGCATCCCCGGAAAGCACGGTCGCAGCGCACGATTTGCCCACATTTTGGTTGTGATCGACGACCGCCCAGGGCAATTGGCACAATTGCTCGCCGACATCGGTGACCTGGGCGTCAACATGGAGGACCTTCGCCTCGAGCACTCGCCTGGCTCGGCCATCGGCTTCGCCGAGGTGTCAGTGTTGCCGACAGCCGAAGAATCATTGGTTCGTGAACTCGAAGCGCGCGGCTGGAGAATCGCGGGCGAGAGCCAGTGATTGTTGTCGCGATCGATGGACCGGCCGGTAGCGGCAAGTCGAGCGTCGCACGGGCGGTTGCCGCGCAGTTAGGGTTTGGCTTCTTGGACACCGGCGCGGCCTATCGTGCATTGACGTGGTGGGCGCTCGATCGGGACATCGACCTGACGGACGAGGACGCCATCGCAGGATTGCTGGACTCGTTTCCGTACTCGATTTCGCTCGACCCAGTAAGTGAGCGGGTCGCGGTGGGCGATGTCGATGTGACGGCGAAAATTCGCGACCCACGTATCAGCCTTGCCGTGAGCGCGGTCGCGCAAAACCTGCGGGTACGCGAATGGATGAAGGATTCCGCCCGCCAATTGGCCACAACCTCGGGCTTTCCCGGAGTTGTCGCCGAGGGGCGGGATATGACAACGGTCGTTTTCCCCGACGCCTCGACCCGGATTCTCTTGACGGCCCGCGAAGAGGTTAGAATTGACAGAAGGGCTGGCGAAGTCGCCGGCCGAGATCTCGCCGAAACGAGCGCATCGGTTCGCGAGCGAGATGCCAAAGATTCGAACGTCGTTGACTTCTTTA
>JBEGPO010000071.1:0-3485 GCA_041181465.1 Actinomycetota bacterium
AGGCGCGACGGGGATAGGCTGACCCTGTGAAGGTCGTGCGGTTTAGCCATGAGGGGGAACCCCGTTACGGAGTGATTGACGGGGACGTCGTCACTCTGGTCGAGGGTGACCCGATTCACGACGGAATCACGACGACGGACGTCACGGTTGCCTTCGCGGACATCACACCGATGGCGCCGGTGGTGCCCTCCAAGGTGATTTGTGTCGGTATGAATTTCGCCGAACACGCGGCAGAGATGCATCACGACGGTCCTCAGACGCCGCTCATATTCCTCAAGCCGCCGACAACGGTCATTGGCCCGGGCGAGGACATCATCCTGCCCCCCGTCGAGGGACGAATTGTTCACGAGGGCGAGCTCGCGATTGTCATCGGGTCTGTTGCCCATCGCATCCCCGAAAAGAACTGGGCGGACGTCGTCTTTGGATACACGATTGCGAACGATGTGTCCGCTCGAGACGTCATGTTTGCCGATGGTCAGTGGGCGCGTGCCAAGGGGTTCGATACGTTCTGTCCCGTCGGTCCGTGGATCGAGACCGAATTCGACCCGTTCGCGCACAACGAAATCACGACCCGCGTTGACGGTGAGGTGCGCCGACACGGCTTCACCGGCGACATGACTCACAAGGTTCCCGAGATTATTGCGTTTGTGTCGAACGCCTTCACCCTGTACCCCGGTGACATAATCTGCACGGGAACACCCGCTGGGCTCGGTGGATTCGTCGACGGACAAACTGTCGAGATCACGATTGAGGGCATCGGAACGCTCTCGAACCCGGCTAAAAACCGCGACGACCGCGTTTCCTGATGCCTGGCGTGGTCGACGACGTCCGTCGCATTCGTCGGGCGCTCATCGCGGGGCAGGTCTTCGCGGGCATCGGTCTGGGGTCTGCCATTTCGGTCGGCTCGCTACTCGCTGCACACATCGCCGGCGGTGACTCCGCAGCCGGACTCGCGGCAACGATGTCGACGCTGGGTTCCGCGGTCGCGGCTATTCCGTTGGCACGGGTCGCGATGCAACGAGGCCGGCGGCGGGCGCTTACTCTAGGTGCGTCGATCGCTATTTTCGGTGCCACACTCATCATCGTTGCGGGTGGGCTCATGTCGTTACCGCTCGTCCTGCTTGGTCTATTGGGGCTCGGCGTCGGTGGGGCAGTGAACCTGCAGGCGCGATTCGCGGTGACGGATTATTCGTCGGCGGAAAATCGCGGACGCGACTTGTCCATGGTGGTCTGGGCGACGACTGTCGGGGCGATCATCGGGCCAAACCTCAACGGCATCGGTGTGGTGCTGGGCGACGCGCTCGGAATGCCCGTGTTGACGGGGCCTTTTGTCTTCACCGTTGCAGCCCAGCTCGCCGCTGCGTCAATCTATTGGCGGGGGATTGGTCCGAACGTCCCCACAGTGACTGTCACGCCAACGGCAGCAACCGCGGCGGCAAGACTGTCGCGCGCGGTCCCGTTCGCCATCGCGGTAATCGGACTCGGTCACGCCACCATGGTGGCCATTATGGCGATGACGCCCATTCACCTCGTTCACGACGGTGCGAGCGTCGGCGAAGCCAGTTTCGTCATTTCATTGCATGTTGCGGGGATGTACGCGCTGTCTCCGGTGTTCGGAATTCTCAGCGACAAGATGGGGCGTGTCCCGGTGCTGATCTTTGGTCAGGTGGTCTTGGCAATCAGCCTCGCGATGACGGCCTTCTTTTCGACGGACCCCACCATGGTGACCATTGGACTCATCCTCCTCGGCCTTGGCTGGAGCGCCAACACGGTAGCGGGCAGTGCCCTCATCGGGGAACTCTCGCAGGGGCCGAAGCGCTTGACCATTCAGGGTCGAAGCGACGCGGCCATGAGCGGGTCCGGCGCTTTGGCTGGGGTCCTCGCCGGCCCTGCGGTCACGGCGTTGGGCTATTCGGGGCTCTCGGTCGCCGCGTTCGCTTTCGTGGCCACCGCGGTTGCCCTGATCGCTCTCATTGTCACCCTGCGGTCCCGCGAATCCGCGGAATAGACTGGGTCCGATATGAAGACTCCGTTCTCCACTGCCACGGGCAGCGACATTCGCGTTCGTTTTTGCCCATCGCCAACGGGCACACCGCACGTCGGCTTGATTCGAACCTGCCTGTTCAACTGGGCCTACGCTCGTCACGTTGGCGGAACATTCATTTTCCGCATCGAGGACACCGACGCCGAGCGCGACTCGGAAGAATCGTACGAACAACTGTTGGATGCCCTGAGTTGGCTCGGCCTCGACTGGGACGAGGGCGTTGTCAAGGGTGGTCCGCACGAGCCGTATCGCCAGTCCCAGCGCACGGCAATTTATCAGGAAATCATCGATTCGCTCCTCGCGTCGGGACACCTCTACGAATCGTTTGTTACTCCGGAAGAAATGGAAGCGCGCAACGTCGCCGCCGGTCGTGACCCCAAGATGGGCTATGACAATTTCGAACGCGACCTAACGGCTGACGACCGCGCGAGGTTCCGCGCCGAAGGTCGCCAGCCAGCGCTGCGCCTTCGCGTTCCCGCCGAGGACCTCGGGTTCGACGACCTTATTCGTGGGCCCATCACCTTCCCCGTTGGAACGACAACTGACTTTGTCGTTGTGCGGCCGAACGGAGCACCCCTCTACACATTCGTCAACCCGGTCGACGACGCGCTCATGGGCGTGACTCACGTTTTGCGAGGCGAAGACCTGCTGTCGTCAACCCCGCGCCAGATCGCGCTGTACCACGCGCTCATCGAGGCTGGCGTGACGAAGTTCGTGCCGCGATTCGGGCACCTTCCCTACGTCATGGGTGAGGGTAACAAGAAGTTGTCGAAGCGTGACCCGGAATCGAACCTGTTCCACCACCGTGATCGTGGGTTCATTCGTGAGGGACTTCTCAACTACCTCTCGCTGTTGGGATGGTCGATCGCTGCGGATCGCGACATCTTCACTGTCGACGAGATGATTGCCGCCTTCGATGTGGCCGACGTCAACCCGAACCCCGCCCGATTCGACCTGAAAAAAGCCGAATCCATCAACGGCGATCACATTCGTCTGCTGTCACGCGACGAGTTCATCGAACGAACGCTGCCGTACCTTCACGCGGCCGAGTTGGTTGAGGCCAACCCGACGAGCCACCAGCGTGCTCGCCTGACTGAAATCGCGCCACACATCCAGGAACGCACCCAGTTGATGAGCGAGATTCCCGAGATGATTCGGTTCCTCTTTACCGAGGATGTCGACCTGACTGTCACCGAGGATGCTCGGGCGACGCTCGATGCCGATTCCCCGCGAATTCTGGACGCCGCTCACCTGGCGCTCGCGGACCTCGTCGATTGGTCGACAACCAACATCGAAGAAACTCTACGAACCAGCCTGATTGAGGGGCTCGAACTGAAGCCGCGCAGCGCGTTTGGATCGGTGCGAACCGCCATCTCTGGTCGTCGAATCAGTCCGCCGCTTTTCGAATCAATGGAGATCCTGGGACGTGAATCCAGCCTCG
>JBEGPO010000072.1:0-4154 GCA_041181465.1 Actinomycetota bacterium
CGAATCCCGTGAACCGATTCCTCGACCGACGTCGCCACGTCACCCCATTGGTCCTGGGCGGCTCTCGACAATCCAGTGAATCGATTCCGAAAACGAGACCCAAACACGAACATCGGAATCGAGCAAATCAGAAACAGAATCGCGAGGATCGGACTCCACGTGAAGAGGATTGCGATGCCGAGCACGATGGCGATCGAGTTCCCCACCAGCATCACCGCACCGTACGACAGCCAGCGTCGCATGAGGCCGACGTCGGTGTGGGCGCGCGACAACAACTGGCCACTCTGCCATTTGTCATGGAACGCGACGGGCAAGTTTTGCAGGTGGTCGTAAATCGCGTTTCGAATTCGTGAATCGATTCGGGTTCCCGGAGTGAGAACCGCGACCCGTCGAAGGTAGATGAACAGTGCCTCGAACAGCCCGAGCAGAGCGATGAGACCAACCGCCGGCCACACGAGCGTCGGGTCATCCCCCCTCAGAGGGCCGTCGACGAGAGCCTCGAGGGCGATCGGTATCCCCAGCGCCAACGCGCTGGAAATGAGCGAAATGGCCATCCCCGCGATCAGCCCGTAAACGTCTCGACCGGCGAAGGGCAAAATCCGCGCGAGTCCGCGAATCGCCCCGGCTGGGGGCGTGGATTCGGCGTCGACTGTTGGCATGATTATCAATTCAGTCTATGCATGGCAGAATTGCGCCGTGACAGAAAAAGAACTCCTCGACCTGTGGAATCGGGCTCGGACCCATCTCGTGGTCGCTCAATTGGCGCCCACGTTCCTGCTGATAACCAGCGTTGGTCTCGTGCCTGCCGTTCGCGACGCGGGAACGTTTGCGGTCTTGGCCACCCTTGGAATCTTGCTTGCGTCCGGAATTCTTGGTGCACTCGTTGAGTTTGCGGCTGCACACGAAGCCCAGGCTGTTGCGCGCGACCTTGCCGGAATCGCGAAGCCCAGCCACACGTCGCTCACCATCATTCGATTCGCCCCGTGGTTGAACGTCGCAAAGTTCGTGACTCCGACTATCTTTGTGGGAATCTTCGTCGCCCTCGCCGGTGCGCTGCTCGGTTTGTAGAACGGGCACAAAGCCTGCGGTACTCGGTTCAAAAACGAGTTGCTAACCTTCGCTGTCAATGAACGAGAACGCCAGCATGTGGCAAATCGCCAGATGTGCGTCCTCGATGCGCCCCATGTGCTGTTCCGCGACGTTGATGTGCAGATTCGCGACCGTTGCCAGAGTTCCACCGTCTCGACCGGTCAACGCCACTGCGTGAGCGCCTGCCGAGCGAGCAAATCGAAGCGCTCGAATCACGTTTTCGGAGTTGCCCGAACCGCTAATCGCAATCACAACATCACCCGGTGCGATGAAGTTCCGCAGCTGCTCTTCGTACACAATGTCGTATCCGACGTCATTGCTATACGCCGAGATGGTCGATGTTGCATCGGTCAACGCAATGACCCGAAATTTGGCGTCGCGCTCGTAACTCGCTCCTTTCAGGAGATCGGTCGCGAAGTGCGAAGCGGTCGAGGCGCTCCCTCCGTTTCCGCACGTGAAAATCGTTCGCCCGTCGGCCCGGGCGGTTTCGAGTAACTGGCGCAGGGCCGAAACGGCGTCGAGGTCAATCGAACCTAACGCCGAGGTCAGCGACTCTCGATAGGAATCAAAATAGGTCACGGGTGAGCTCCTTCGCGCCGAGGTGAACGCCTTCGCGGTCGAATGTCGACGTCGTGATGACGGGGACCATGTGGCTCCAACTCTCGAGTTCACGACTGACGCTATCAGCCAAACTTTTTGTCAAGCGAGCGCCGACCCGCGCGACTCCGCCACCGAGAACGATCACCGACGGGTTGTACATCAAGATTGCGTTGCTCAGCCCTCGAGCAAAGACCCGCGAATATTCCACGAGGAACTCGTCGTCGGCGAACAGTTCGATCGCGGGTCGCCCGTGATCCTGTTCAATCCAATAGCCACTGCACAGTCTCTCGAAGCACCCCGTCCGTCCGCACGAACACACCCTCGGGTCGTCGCTGACACGGGTGTGCCCAAATTCGCCGGCTTCGTTCGACGCTCCGCGCACGATTCGTCCGGAACTGATGACCCCCGCACCGATGCCCGTCGACACCGTCACATAGACGAGGTCGTCGAACCCGTGACCACCGTGATGAAATTCCGCGAGGGCGCCCACCTTGGCATCGTTGTCCACCGCGACGGGAAGGTCGAGCGCGTCACGAGACCAAGCCCCAAAATCGAAACCGCTCCAGCCCGAAACATGAACTGAACGTTTTACCGTCGCCGTCCGAAAATCGACGGGACCGCCGAACGAGACACCGACCGCGACTGCAGCGGCACCGCCGGATTCGAGGTGCTTTTGGTAAAAAGCAACCGCGCGCTCGAGGTTTTCGGTTGACCCGGTCGTCGGCCACGATTCGAGACCGTGCACACCGTCATCGTCCGTGATTGCGACCGCGCACTTTGTGCCGCCAATGTCGATGGTCAGTGCTGTCGCCATCGATTCACCCCCATCGGTTCACCCCATTGTATTGCCGTGCAATCGAGTGGCACGGGCGAGTGCGGGGCGAGTAGCGTGAGACGGTGAACACCGACATCACCGAGTGGGTCGCCTCAAACGATTTCGACGAGCGCCGGCCATCCGAACCTGTCACGCTGCTTTTGCACGGGTTCGGGTCACACGAAAAGGACTTGCTCCCGATTCTGGAGTGGCTCGGACTTTCCACGCCGTGGGTTTCCCCCCGAGCGCCGATCGTTCTTCCGAACGGAGGTTTCGCGTGGGCGCCCATCACGATCCCGGGCAATCCCGATCCCGACGACGCCACTAGTGCCACCGACACACTCTGGAACTGGCTCGATGTGCATGTGCCCAATTCCCCACTGATGGCAATCGGCTTTTCTCAAGGCGGATTCATGGTGAGCCAGTTGGTTCGCACTCGGCCCGATCGAATCGCAAAGGCGGCGCTTTTGGCCGGGTTCGTTGCTGGCGCGCCTCAAACCGCCGACCCCCAACTCGTCGCGACGAAGCCCACCGTGTTCTGGGCGCACGGAACCTCCGACACCGTCATCGTCCTAGAGGCCATCGAGCGAACCTCCGAATTCCTCAACACTCACACCACGGTCATCGACAAGGCCTACCCCGGGCTGGGGCATTCGATTGACGAGCGTGTGTTGAACGACCTTCGCGACTATCTAGCGTCGGCGTAGTCTTAAGTCATGAACAAAGAGTCTCGAATTCGTTTTTGGATCTTCCTCGTGTTGGCGGGCATTGGACTTGTCACCGCCATGGTGTTCAACGGGATAGCCGTCATGAGCGGTCAGGATTACGCCGTGGCCTGGTTCGGAACCGCGGTGGATTGGGTGTTGTCGGCGGACCTGTCGGTCGTCGCACTGGCGTCGGTCATCTTCATGCTCGCTGAGGCTCGACGAATCGGGATGAAGCGTGTGTGGCTCTACATCGCGCTTTCCGGTGTCACGGCAATGGCGTTTACGTTCCCCTTGTTCCTCGCGATGCGCGAGCGGCACCTTGCTGGTGCCTCCACGCCACAAAAATGACGATAGACAGGTAGAGCACCTGCGCAACCGCGATGACGCGTTCCCACAGCCCGACCATCGGCTGCTCGGGGTTTGTCCAGACCGACAGGAACGCGATGGAACCCACGGTGAAAATCAGGGTCGCGGTGATAGCCGCGACGGGACGAACAATCCACGGGTAGCGGCGGTCAAACCGCATCGAGAACAACGGCCACGCCGACATCAAAACGAACGTCGCAATCGCAAAGACCCGGTGCCAATAGGACGACGAGTCCTGGGACGGCGTGGCAAAAATTGTCAGCCCATAGGTCGTGAGCCCGGCGACAAAAATCATGATGCGGCCCGGCATTGACAAGACCGGCGCCCAGACGGCGGCGATGAGCGACAGAGTGCCGCCCAACAGAAAGAACGAGGATTGCACCCATTTGACGGGCGAGTCATCCGCGGCAAGGTCGCTGATTGTTTTGGTCACGTGGTCGTATCCGGGCCAGAGCGAACCGGCAACCACCCAGCCCGTCATGGCTTGAATCGGTCCGACGATTGCGGCAAAGAGGGCGGGGCGTCCGACAAAGTTCATGCGATCAGCCTACGAGTCGTCACAGCACGCCGATTCGTCG
>JBEGPO010000073.1:0-2504 GCA_041181465.1 Actinomycetota bacterium
GGGACCGCCCTCATCGGGGGTGATGAAACCATAACCCTTTTCGTTGTTAAACCATTTCACGACGCCTGTGGCCATGATGCTGCGCTCCTTGCTGTTTGATGGGTCGTACTTCGCCCACCAAGGTCACCATCCCTGTGTCCCAGAACTGCCTGAGAGTGATGTATGACTTATTTGACCCTAGCGCAGATTTGTTGAATCGCGCACAAGATTTAAAACAATTGTTGTTTGCAGCCGAAACGATTTTGCGCTCGCGCCCCTATATCGCCACGCGGTGACGACGTGCTGACCGATAGACTTTCCCCACGACCGTGCCTGAAAGGACATCGTGAAGAGCGTTTCAATCGTCATTCCCGCCTACAACGAGGAAGAAACGATTCTTCCGTGTCTCGAGGCATGCATCGCCCAGACCGTGCCGGCCCACGAGATCATCGTCGTTAACAATAAGTCCACGGACAAGACGGTCGAGATTGTGCGAGAGGTTCAATCCCTTTACCCCGACGCGCCGATCATCTTGATCGAACAGGCGGACTCGCAGGGAATTACGCCGACGCGAAACAAGGGTTTCGATGCGGCAACCGGAGACATCATCGGGCGTATCGACTCGGACTCGATTGTTGAGCCAAACTGGGTCGAGGAAACAACGAAAGCCTTCGCGGAACCGACCGTCGACGCAATCACCGGCCCCGTGATCTATTACGAATTTCCGTTCCGTCGCTTCGGCCAAATCGCGGATGACACGATGCGTAAGGCGATGTTCAAACTGGTTAAGGACTACAAGTTTTTGTTTGGCTCGAACATGGGAATGACCCGCACGGCGTGGGTCGCCGTTCGTGATGAAACCTGTGCAGACGAAGAAGACCTGATGCACGAGGACTTGGATCTCGCTGTCCACGTTCACCGGGCGGGACTAAAAATCGTTTATGCGCCGCACGTTGTCGCGGGAATGTCGCTTCGTCGCATGGACGACAGCCCATCGGACATGGTGTCTTATCTCATGCGATTCGACCGGACCTACAACCACCACGGCATCCCCGACCGCAGACTGCGTGTCCCCGCCGCGGCGTTTTTAGCGGTGTACCCAATCATCAAGACAATGCACTGGGGCAAGCGCCTCAGCCGGGTGATTCGCAAACCCTAGACCGACTTAGCGTGACGTGCGGGGTTTCTTGACCACGGGCTTCTTCGCCGCCGGCTTTTTCAGATCGGGTTTAGCCGCAATCGAATCACGCAGGTTGACCGGGGGATTTCCGTGGTGGACGCGCTTTGATTCACGATTCTTGTAGGTGATGTTGAGTGCTTCAACGATCACCGCAAACGCCATCGGGCCGTAGATGAAGGCCTTCTCGATTTCGGTCCCAAAGCCTTCGGCGACAAGAGCCGCACCGATGAGGACCAGGAACGCGAGAGCGAGCATCTTGACGGTGGGGTGCTTGTCGACAAAGTCTCCGACGACTCCGGCCGCAAAAAGCATAACGATAGACGAGATGACGACGGCGATGATCATGACGGCGAGACTGTCGGTCATGCCGACTGCGGTGATGATTCCATCAATCGAGAACACAACGTCAAGGACGAGGATCTGGCCGATGATGGCTGCGAACGCTCGCGAACCGCTCGTCGTTGCGTTGCCGGAACCCTCGGTTCCTTCGAGTTTTTCGTGGATCTCGGTAGTGGATTTGTAAATCAAGAATATTCCACCGGCAATCAAAATCAGGTCGCGGCCAGAGAAACCGAAGTCGCCGATGTGAACGATGTCGTTGTCTAATTGAATGATCCAGAAGGCGAGGAACAGCATCGCCACGCGAGTGACGAGCGCCATGCTCAACCCGACGAACTGGGCGCGCTTGCGAAGTTCCGGCGGAAGGTTCGCCGCGAGAATGGCGATGAAGATGATGTTGTCGATCCCCAGGACGATTTCCAAAACAGTCAAGGTGGCAAGGGAAACCCACATCCCGGGGTCAGAGAGAAATTCGAGCATGGTTTTATTCTAATTCAGCGCGATAGGATGAACCGATTCACGGGAGCTCGAAAGGGCTGAGAGGAAGCAACCGCTTCGACCGTCACACCAGCCGGGTAATGCCGGTCTGGAAAGACAGTTCCACCCCGTGCACATGACAGAAAGTGCACTATATATGAGTTATACATTTAGGGCCTGGAGAACCGTCGACCTCATCGTCGCTGCGGTTCTGGCCGTCGCGTCGGGCGTGATTTTTGTGGCGTGGAACGCGGCGTATGCGCCGTTGTCCCTGGGCCTCAGCGGACTGACCCCGGGTTTCGTCGCATTGCTCGACGGGGTGTGGCTCATCGGGGGTTTACTCGTCGCACTCGTTGTAAGACGGCCGGGCGCCGCACTTCTCGGAGAGATGATCGCCTCGTCAGTCTCGGCGATTATCGGTAACCAGTGGGGGTTCACCGTTTTGATCTTCGGCTTCGCACAGGGAATGGCAATGGAACTCGGATTCCGACTCATGCGACGCAACACAGTCGACTTCTTCGTCGTGGCG
>JBEGPO010000074.1:0-10153 GCA_041181465.1 Actinomycetota bacterium
TGATTCGTTCGTCGAGGGCGTCGATGGGGGCTGCTCCAGGTCCGCCCGACCCGTCGTTATCGAGCGTGACGAGTTTCATCCCGTTTGCCTCGGCAAGCCCTTGCACGATGTAGCGATCGGTGGGGAAATTCGCGGAGTCGATGATTATCGTCTTCCGGCCCGAATTGGCGCGAATCGCGGCACCGACGAGCTGATACAGATTGACGCTCGTCGTGTCGCACACAAGTGTTTGGCCGGGTCCGGTTCCCAGAGCCGACGCTGCGAGCACGTCGCCGACGCTTCCCGCTTCGTCGACCCAGTGCGACCAGCCGTCAACGACCTCAGCGCCCCACTCGTCGTTCATGAACTCGCCGACGGCAGACACCGTTCCGAACGGAAGGCGACCGAGCGAGTTCCCGTCGAGGTAACAGACGTCTTCATCATCGATGTAGAACTGGTCGCGAAAGTGCGCGAGGGAATCAGCTGCGTCGAGCGCTTCGGCGGTGGACCGCACTGTTGCGTCGCCGGGAAGGACTGGTTCGGACATGTGTACCTCTTTCGCGAGAACCTCTCGTCACACTAGCCCTATCCCGCCCGCTCCCGCTAGCGACCGCTGGATATACTTGCCGAATGTCCTCACAGCGCATCGTCGTCGCCGGAATCGGCTATGTCGGTCTCTCTCTCGCTGTGCTGTTGGCGCAGAAGAATGAGGTCGTCGCGATCGACCTCGACGCGTCAAAGGTAGAGAAGGTCAACAATCGCGTGTCTCCGATTGAGGACGTCGAGATTTCGGCGTTCTTTGCCGACAAGGAACTGAACCTCACAGCAACCACGGACTCGATTCCCGCAATCGCTGCGGCCGACATCGTCATCGTCGCGACGCCCACGAATTATGACCAGACGGCGGACACATTCGATACGTCGAGCGTGGAGTCGGTGATTGGGCTCGTCGTCGAACACAACCCGTCGGCGCTCATCGTTGTCAAGTCCACGGTGCCCGTCGGATTTACCGAGCGCGTTCGCACGGCGTTCAATTCGGACAACATCGTGTTTTCACCCGAGTTCCTTCGTGAAGGCAGGGCGCTGTATGACAACCTGCACCCGTCGCGCATCGTCGTCGGAGACAAGACGGCCCGGGGGCAAGAGTTCGCCGATTTGCTCGTTGCAGCATCGCTCGATGAGAACACGCCCGTTCTGCTCGCAGAGTCGACCGACGCGGAAGCGATCAAATTGTTCTCCAACGCCTATCTCGCGCTTCGCGTCGCGTATTTCAATGAACTCGATACGTTTGCTGCCGTTCGCGGTCTTGATGCCCGCGCGGTGATTGTTGGCGTCAGCCTGGACCCGCGAATCGGTGACGGATACAACAACCCGTCGTTCGGTTACGGAGGCTATTGCTTGCCGAAAGACACCAAACAACTACTTGCTAATTACCGTGACGTCCCTCAGAGCACCATTCGCGCCGCGGTCGAGGCAAACGAGCAACGTAAAGACTTCATCGCCTCGGACATCCTTACTCTCAAACCCACGACGGTAGGCGTGTACCGCCTCATCATGAAGGCGGGCAGTGACAACTTCCGCGAGTCAAGCATCATCGGAATCATCGAGCGTCTTCGCGCGAACGGCACCGCTGTGATTGTGTTCGAACCGAACCTGGACGATGACACTTTCGCCGATGTCGAACTCGTCAACGACTTCGGCGACTTTGTGTCGCGTTCCGATGTGATTGTGGCCAACCGCGTGACTCCGGAATTGTCGGGAGTCGGTAGCAAGGTCTACACTCGCGACCTATTCGGCAATAACTAGCGCTTGCGCCTTCGGATCAACCATTCGCGCAGTAGCTCGAGGGGAAACGGCAGCGAGGTAACAACAATGACCACCACTATCGCGGTGTCGATGTGGTCTGCGACGAGCGGAACCTCGCCCAAGAGATAGCCAATCCCAACGAGACCCGTCACCCAGATCATTGCGCCCGCGAGGTTGTAAACAAGGAAAGTGCGCCGGTCCATCTTTGAGATTCCAGCGAGCATGGGGACGAGTGCGCGAACGATGGGAACAAATCGGGCGAGGATAATCGCGCGCGGTCCGTATTTGTCGAAGTACCCGTGGGCTTTGGCAACGAACGTGGGGTTGAAGATCCACGTGTGTCGCCGTTCGAACAGCACGGGCCCAACTGCGTGCCCCGTCAGGAAACCCACTTGGCTCCCCGCGAACGCGCTCGCGATGACCAGAGGAATCGCCAGCCAGATCGGGAAATCGGTGGTGGCCGCAAGAGTAATGCCGAGCACGAACAAAAGGCTGTCTCCGGGGAGGAACGAGGTCAGAATGAACGCCGTCTCAATGAAGATGATGAACGCAACGGCGTAGGGTGCAAATTGGCCGAACTGGTCGATGATTGCGTTGGCGTCAAGCCAGGGCAGGTCGCTTGACTCGAGAGCGAGCGACGTCATAGTGGTGAGTGAGCTCATCGTTCACCGCCTCCCATGACTTTCCGAGCACACGACGCCGTCCCGCTTCGCCCATTCGAGCGCGGAGTTCTGCGTCGTCGATCAAGTGTTGCACGGCGATGCGGGGACTCTCAGGAACGCCGACATCGAACAGAATCCCGTCCACCCCAGAATCGATGAGGTGGATGGGCCCACCCGATCGAGGAGCGACCACCGGCACACCGGCGGCCTGAGCCTCTTGAATTGTTTGGCCAAATGTTTCTTCGGTGCCGAAATGCACAAACACGTCCATCGCCGCGTAGGCAAGGTGAAGCTCATGACCGCTGAGACTGCCCATAAAGGTCACCGAGTCGGAGGGGAACATCGTCTCGAGTCGCGCTCGGTCGGGGCCGTCACCGATCAGAACAATGCGGGTGTTGGGGATACCCGTGAGTTCTCTAAAACGGTCGACCTGTTTTTCCGCCGCGAGTCGTCCGACGTAACCGATTATGTGTTCGCCGTTCGGAGCGTGCTTCTGTCGGAAGGCGACCGTGTCGTCGGAAAAACGGTTGTTGGGGTGGAAGCTGTCGAGGTCGACACCGCGCCCCCACACCGCGAGATTCTTGACGCCGAGTTCCTTTAGGGTGTCACGCGCGATCGGTGTTGGCGCGAGCGTCACGGTGGCTGCGTTGTGCGTGTTCACGACGAATCGGTCAACCATCGGTTTGGCAACCGCCATCCCGTACCGGTGAAGATAGCCAGCAATATCGGTCTGGTACACGGCGACCGAGGCGATCGAGTTTCGTTGAGCGTAGGCAATGGCTTGAGCACCGAGTGCGAACGGGCTCGCCGCGTGAACAATGTCGGGACCAATTTTGTCGAGAAGGTTCGTCAGCGCGAGGCTCGGAATTCCGACCGCGAACTTGACGAGAGGGATGCTGGGAACGATGTGAACCGGGATGCCTTCAAACTCTGGTCCGGGCCGAGTCGGGGCGACAATTGACACGTCGTGACCGAGATCGCGCTGGTGACGCGCGACTCGAATCACGGAATTCGTTACGCCGTTGAGTTGAGGCAGGAACGACTCGGTCACGATAACAATTTTCACTCTTTCAGAGTCGGTGAACAGGGTGTCGAAATGGCGCCCTGTCGGTAAATGTCGGGTTAACGCACGGGGTACGGTGGTTACATGATTACGGCGGCTGCACAGGACCTGCTGCCCTGGTTTAGCGACACGATTGCGACGGCGGGAATCATTGCCTTTTATTTGCTGGTTTGGGGTTTGGTGTTCGCCGGGACGGGGTTATTCGTCGGGGCATTCATTCCGTTCATCACGGGAGACACACTCTTGTTTGCCTCGGGATTGCTGGCCGCCACAATCGTGGGGGTCGACGTGATCGTCCTGGCCATCGGTACCGGAATCGCCGCGTTCATGGGAGACCAATTGGGATTTGTCATGGGCCGCAATCTGGGCAGACCCTATCTTGACGCGCGGACCGGCGCGCGTATGAAGAAGATTGTTGTCGGCGTCGAGTCGATGTACCACCGATACGGCTGGTGGTCGGTTGTTGTCGCCCGATTCGTCCCGTGGGCGCGCGTCTTTGTCCCCTGGGTCGCGGGCATCGGCCGCATGAACTATTACCAATTCCTCACCTCGAACGCCACCGGTGCAATCCTGTGGGGCGTCGGTCTGACCTTCGCGGGGTGGGGCGCCTATTTCATCCCCGGCGTGAAATCCGCCGCGTACGTCATCGCTGGCGTGGTGATTTCACTGTCGCTTGTCGCCGGATACCGTACCTGGCGTGCCAACAAAGTGGTCGAGGAGAACTGACGTGACGACGCGCGGACCACTCGCCGGCATTCTTGTCGTCGACCTGTCACGCGCAGTAGCCGGGCCGCAGGCCGCGCAAATGTTGGGTGACCTCGGCGCTCGCGTCATCAAGATCGAATCCCCAGACGGTGACGATTCGAGGCGCTGGGGCCCGCCCTTCGTCGGAGGCGAATCGACGTACTTCTTGTCCATCAATCGAAACAAGGAATCCGTTGTGCTTGACCTGAAGACGGATGATGGAACGTCGGCCCTCGCAGCGCTCATCGAGCGCGCCGATGTCCTCATCGAAAATTTCCGTGTGGGAACTCTCGCTCGTTTGGGTTTCGACGACGCGCGTATTCACGAGCTCAACCCGCGCGCGATTCTGTTGTCGATCACGGGTTTCGGGCATGACGGTCCGGAGGCGACTAGACCGGGCTACGACCAGATTGCGCAGGGCGAGGCCGGTCTCATGTCGGTCACCGGCTCTGGCCCAGACGACCCGCAACGCGTCGGAATCCCGATCTCTGATGTGCTCGCCGGAATGAACGGCGCGTTCGGGGTAGTCGCCGCGCTCGTCGACCGCGAAAAGACGGGCAAGGGGCAGATCATTCGCACGTCGCTTCTCGCGGCGACCGTCGGAGCTCATGTGTATCAGGGCACTGCGCAGACAGTGGCGGGCGTTTCGGGGACGGCTCGGGGTAACCACCACCCCTCACTCGCGCCATACGGATTGTTCCACTGCGCCGACTCTCATGTGCAGATCGCGGTCGGAACAGAAGGACACTGGGCGGCTCTGTGCCGCGTGCTCGACCTCAAGGCTGACTCCCGTTTTGATACCAACGCGGGACGAGTCACCTTCGTTGACGATCTGATCGCGGTCATCAACGGGTCACTCTCGACGTGGACGGTGGGCGACGTACTCGAAGCCCTCACCGCCGCCGGCGTCCCCGCGGGAAAGGTTCGGTCGATGGACGAAGTGTATTCCTGGGACCAGACGCGGTCCCAGGGGCTCGTCGTGACGGTTAACCACTCAACACTGGGGACCATCGACATTCCTGGGCCGCCGTTGCGGTGGTTCGACGGAGCAACCGAAGTTACTCCGACGCACCACACCGCACCACCGACTCTCGGTGAGCACACCAACGCGGTTCTGCGTTGGCTCGCAGACGACTAGCGCTTCGTCGGCTTTTTCGTCGAGACGGGTTTAGCCGATCGGCGGGCGGCGACGCGACGTACTAGCCACCTGCCGAGCCAGGCGAGTCCGGCGATGAGGGGAAGCCAAGGGATGACCATTCCGATTGCGACGAGAGTCCCACCGAAGAACGCGAGGAGTCCATACCAGCCGGCCACGATTCCACCCCAGAAGTTGTCGGGGATGGGGTCGGTTGCGCTGTCGGGAAGGCCGATGTCGACCTGGACCGTGGAGAGAGCGATTTGATCGCTGTAGTACCGCATTTCGGATTGCAACTGCTCGAGTTGGGCCTGGCGATCAGCGAGGGCCGACTCGATCTCGATGAGGTCCTGCGTGGTCGTCGCGGACTTTTGCAGGGCGGTAAATCGTGCGATGGATGACTCGAGCGCCGAGATGCGCGCGTCGTAGTCGGTGACGGTGAGCGTCACGTCGGTTGAATTCTGGCTGAGACTGTGAACCGTGGCGATTTCGTCTAGTCCGGTAAGGAACGAATCGATCTCGGCGGCGGGAATGCGAACGGTCAAGGAAACCGACGTAATCTTTCCGTCATTGTCGCTGTAGGCCGATCGGCCGTCAATCTTGCCCTGAGCAGCCGTGCTTCGTTTTTCCACCTCGTCGGCGACGGCCGCCGGGTCATCTCCGGTAAGAAAGGCATAGGCCGTGGTGATGATTGACTCGTCACGCATCGACGACATGCCGGCAACGGAACCGAGGTCGTTAGCGCTTTCGCCGGCGACGGGCGCGCCGAGGTCGTATCCGGCGAAATCAGAGACGGATAGTTCTGGGCTGGTGGACGAACAACCAGTCAGGGCAATCGCAGACAGCGCGAGGACGGCAAACAGCGGTGTTTTCTTCATGTTCGTAACCATACGCCTGTGATTGTTCGGTGCCTAACGGAAACATCCAAGAATTGTCCAAGATTACCGAGGCGCGAATCCGCACGGATCAGTGCGCAGCGAGGTGGCGCAAATCCGGCAGTGACTTGACGAACAGAGCAGGAACGAGTGTGGCGAGCCCCGCAAATACGGTCGCCACAACGAAGCCACCGGTGGCACCCCACGCGTCGATGGAGACACCGGCTAGGGCGCTCGCGAGTGCTGCGCCACCGACCCAACCCGTGCCGAGCCAACCGAGGCTCTCGGGGATGTTTCCCTTGGACACCGATTCGGTTGCAATCGCGTATTGAACCGTCATCGCGGGCGCGACGCCCAGCCCTGAAAGGAATAGTGCCATGGTGAGAAGGATTGGATCCACCGTGAACATGGCGAGTCCGGTTCCAAGGGCAACGATCCCGAGGCGCCGAGACAACGACCAGGGTCCCATGGGCGTGTGTCCCATCGCGAGCCCTGCGATGAGCGATGACAGCGCCCACAAGCCGAGAACGATGCCCGCGATAGATTCCTTTTCGCTGCCGAATGCGGCAACTGTCGCGGCCTCGATTGCACCGAAGGAACCGACCACGAGAAATCCACTCAGAACGCCGATGATGACCGCGCGATTTTTGAGGACAGAACCGAGTCGCCCGCTCGATTTTTCGAGTTGAGCTGCCCCGACTTCTTTACGGCTGAGGAACCACAGCCCGCCGCCGGCACCGAAGACAATGGTGGAGAGTACGGCAGTGGTCGAGTCGATTTGTGTGGCGAGAAAAACGGTGATGACGGGGCCGGCGATCCAGATGAGTTCCTGGATGCTCGCATCGAGTGCCTGAAGAGATTGCAATTGTCGTTTCGGGACGATTGACGGGTAAACCGCACGCGCGGCGGGTTGGATCGGCGCAAGCGATGCACCGATGACGAAACCGAGCAGTATGGTGGGGATCGTGTCGAGCACGACGAGCGCCGCGACCACAGTTGCTCCGCTGCAAATGACGATGAGGGTGCCGATCACAACACGGATGCCGTAACGGCTGATCATTCGCGAGGCTACGGGGTTAGAAATCGCTTGACCGATTGACAACGCTGCCAGCGCAAGCCCCGGCACGGTGAAGTTCCCGGTTTGTTTTTGATAGTGGATGAGAAGCCCGATAGTAAGCATTCCGCCGGGAAAGCGGGCGAGGAGTTGAGAGAGAACGACGGGGATGACACCCGGGATACTCAACAATTTCCCGTAACGCTTCATGCTGACAACTCTATGGTGCAATCGGACGGTGGATTTTGCTTTTACTGGGTGCGCACGATTTATTGGTCCGAGGTGCGCTGTAACCTGTGGAGAGCGTGGACAAGTTATCCCCAATTGTGTACGACACGCCACAACATATGGGGCTCTTGCCTAAACGCGACACATAGATGTAGTGTTTTCACTCCAGACACTTCCACCACACACTTGACGCAATTTAGCCGTTTGACGGCACATTTAAGGCACTGAAGGGGCGCAATCCGATGAACATCACGGTTGTCAAGCGAGACGGAACTCGCGAAAACTACGACGCGAACAAAATCAACCTCGCGATCGAAGACGCGGCCGAAGGGTTCCCCGACAAACTTGCCTGGGTCACACAACTTGGTACCGAACTCGAACTGACGTTGTTCGACGGAATTACGTCCCAGCAACTCGACGAAGCCGTCATTCAGGTTGCCCTTCAAAACGTGAAGGATTACCCCGGATTTGACATCATCGCCGCACGCCTCCTCTTGAAGACCATCTACAAGAATGTCCTCGGGGATTACGCGTCGAAGGACGAACTCAAGAAGCTGCACGCCGAACACTTCGAAGCGAACGTTCGCCGTGGCGTCGAGGAAGGTCTTCTCGATTCGCGCCTGACCGAAATGTTTGATTTCGACGTGCTCGCGGCCGCCCTCGAACCCGCGAACGACGATCTTCTCAAGTACATCGGAGTGGTTACGCTCAACAACCGATACGGAGTGAAGGGACGCAACGGCGACCCGCTCGAGGTTCCACAGTATTTTTGGATGCGCATCGCCATGGGCCTGTCGCTCAACGAAGCGAACCCCACCGAGGTCGCGTTGCGGTTCTACCGCAAGATGTCGACGCTCGAATATTTGGCCGCCGGCTCGACCCTCGTTAACGCGGGCACGTCCTACCCGCAGCTCGCGAACTGCTTCGTCCTCGAAATGCAGGACGACATCGAACACATCGCCAAGACCACGCGCGACGTGATGTGGCTCACCAAGGGAACGGGTGGCATCGGCCTCTCGGTCACCAAGCTTCGCGCCCAAGGATCACCCATCCGTTCGAACAACACCGTATCGACGGGACCGATCCCGTTCATGCACACCATCGACTCGGTCCTCCGCGCGATCTCGCGCGGTGGCAAGAAGTTCGGCGCGCTCTGCTTCTACATGGAGAACTGGCACCTCGATTTCCCCGAGTTCCTTGACCTCCGTCAGAACTCAGGCGACCCCTACCGCCGCACACGCACCGCGAACACCGCCGTCTGGATCTCGGACGAGTTCATGAAGCGCGCCCAGAACGACGATGACTGGTACCTGTTTGACCCGCTCGAGGTCATGGACCTCAACGAACTGTATGGCGCAGCCTTCTCGAAGCGTTACGCCGAGTACGTCACGATGGCCGAAAACGGAGAGATGAACCTCTTCAAGAAGATTTCGGCGCGAGAACAGTTCAAGCAGATCCTCATCTCTCTGCAGTCGTCGTCGCACCCGTGGTTGACGTGGAAAGACACAATCAACCTTCGTGCGCTCAACAACAACACCGGCACGATTCACTCGTCGAACCTCTGCACCGAGATTTGCCTCCCGCAGGACGCCGAAAACGTCTCGGTCTGCAACCTCGCCTCGATCAACCTCTCGACGCACCTCGTCGCCGGAAAAATCGACTGGGTCATGATGGACGAAAGCGCTCGCGTCGCCGTCCGTCAGCTCGACAACCTCATCGACATCACGCGTTCCTCGGTGCACGAAGCCGACAAGGCGAACAAGGAAAATCGTGCGGTTGGACTCGGCATCATGGGCTTCGCCGACATTTGTGAGCGCCTCGGCATCTCGTACGACAGCGAAGCGGCCTACGACCTCATCGACGAAATCACCGAGCACATCTCGTACTCGGCAATCGATGAGTCGGCAAACCTCGCTCGTGAGCGCGGCTCGTACGACCACTTCGAGGGTTCTCGCTGGTCGCAGGGACTCGTACCCTTTGACTCGATCGACCTCGCCGAAAAGGACCGTGGCGTCGCGATCGAGATCTCTCGAAAGACCCGCCTCGACTGGGACGCACTTCGCCTCAAGGTCAAGGGCGGAATCCGTAACGCGACGCTCATGGCCATTGCCCCCACGGCGTCCATCGGTCTCGTAGCCGGGACGACCCCCGGTCTCGACCCGCAGTTCTCGCAGATCTTCTCGCGCTCGACCTCGAGCGGAAAGTTCCTCGAAGTCAACCGCAACCTTGTGGAGGCGCTCTCAGACCGCGGTCTGTGGGAGTCGGTTCGCGAGGACATCCTCCGTTCGCAAGGGGACATCCAGAGCATTGCCTCGATTCCGGATGACATCAAGGCGATCTACAAGACCAGCTTCCAGCTCGACCCCAACTCTTTCCTCGAGGTCGCGGGTCGTGCCCAGAAATGGATCGACCAGGCCATCAGCCGCAACATGTACCTCGAAACCCGCGACATCGACGAAATGGTCGATATCTACACGGGTGCCTGGAACCGTGGCGTCAAGACCACCTATTACTTGCACATGAAACCGCGTCACACCGCGGAACAGTCGACAGTCAAGGTCAACAAGGCCGAGTCGATTGGCGATGGAAGCAAGAAAGGCTTTGGCT
>JBEGPO010000075.1:0-9504 GCA_041181465.1 Actinomycetota bacterium
CGGCCGGGTAATCAAGAGCGCCGGCGCCGATAATGCAACCCTGTCCACGCATAAGGCGAGGCACCGAGTGAACGGTCCCGATTCCGCCCGGGTTTGTCAAGGACATCGTGTTCCCCGCAAAGTCTTCGGCGGTGAGTTTGTTGGCGCGCGCGCGAGCGACGACGTCTTCGTAGGCCTCAAGGAAGTCGGCAAAGCTCATCTGCTCGGCCTTCTTGATGCCGGGGACAACGAGCGCGCGACTACCGTCGGATTTGGGAATATCAATCGCGAGCCCGAGATTGATGTGGGCCGGAACGACCAATGACGGCACACCGTCCGGCTCGTCGTAAAACACATTTTGTGACGGGAATGTCTTGAGGGCGCGAATCATGGCCCATCCGATGATGTGGGTGAACGACACCTTTCCGCCTCGAGCTCGGCGGAGGTGATTGTTGATGACGATTCGGTTATCGATCATGAGCTTGGCGGGAATCGTGCGAACGCTCGTTGCTGTCGGGACGGACAGACTCGCGTCCATGTTCGCCGCGAGAGCCTTCGACATTCCTTTGAGAGAGGTGACCGCGTTCTCGTTGGTCGAATCCGACGGGCGAGATGTTCCTGGTGCCTCCGCCGGAATTGGCGCTGCGGCCGGCATAGCCGAGGTCGTGCGCGACGCGGGTTGAAGTGCGGTAATCGGTCCGGTTACGTTCGGATCGAACGCGGGGGCTTCTGTGGCGGGGGGTGCGTTCGGGGCGGAGGGAGCCGCGCCACCAGCCAGTTTCGCCGCGTAGTTCTCGAGGGACTTCACCCACACCGGGTCAACCGAGTTTGGATCCTTCACCCACGCCTCGTACATTTCTTCGACAAGCCAATCGTTGGCTCCGAAATCGTCGGCACTCAGGTCAGTAGTTCCGTCACTGGACACTGTGAATGGTCACCTCGTTGCTGGAAATTCGACGGCAGGATCATGCTACCGAGGACTAGCCTAGTCCCGTCGCTAGACGGTTTGCGCACCTCCGATAACGCGCTCCACAATCTATACTTGGCCTATGGATGGCCCGCATAGGTACGCGACACCGATGGTTGCGCTCGCGCACGGTGTCGCATGACCGAATGGGCGTTAATCGCGGTAGGTGTCGCACTCACCATCGCAACGGGTTTCTTTGTTGCTTCCGAGTTCGCGCTGGTTTCACTCGATCGCGCAGACCTTGAGGCGCGTCGGGATGCGGGCGAGGGCGGCTTCACGTTTGCCATTCGGGCACTGAAGCGCACGTCGACGCACCTATCGTCCGCGCAGCTCGGAATCACGTTGACAACGCTCCTGACCGGGTGGCTGATGCAGCCCGCCATCAGTTCGCTGTTGTCGCCCGCCCTTTCGGGGTGGGGCCTCGCTTCTGAAGTGGTCGACGCAATCGCGGTGTTCGTCGCGATCACTATCGCGACGATGTTGTCCATGATTGTCGGTGAATTGGCTCCCAAGAACCTGGCTCTTGCCATTCCGCGCCGGGTCATCACAATTGTCGCGCCGTTCCAACTCGCCTTTACCTGGCTCTTTTCGCCGTTTGTGGCGTTTCTCGTGCACATGTCGAATCTGATCGTGCGCGCCCTCGGCATCGAACCGAAAGAAGAACTGTCGTCGGCGCGGACCGCCGAGGAATTGGCTTCGGCCGTTCGCCACAGCTTGATGCACGGGACCATGGAGGAAGACACCGCGACCCTGTTGGGTAAAGCGTTGTCGTTCACCAACCACGAGGCTCAAGACATCATGACCCCGCGCACGCGTGTCACCACGATTCGGGTGGGAGACTCGGCTGACGATGTCATCGCCTTGACACGCAAGACGGGGTATTCGCGATTCCCGGTCATCGACGAGGACGCCGACGATATCGTCGGAATCGTCCACGTGAAGCATGCCGTTGCCGTTCCGCGGGAACGTCGTTCCGAAGTGCCGGTTGGCGCATTGCAGGGCGAGGCCCTGCGAGTCCCCGAAACGATGCATCTCGACGTTCTCCTCGGCGAATTGCGGCAGGGCGGCTACCAGATGTCGATCGTTGTCGACGAATATGGCGGCACCGCGGGAATTGCAACGCTTGAGGACCTCATTGAAGAATTGATTGGTGAAGTCAGTGACGAACACGACCGAACCAAAGCGGACGTGGTCAAAACGGGGAACACCGTGACGTTCCCCGCCTCGCTTCGACCGGACGAACTGCGCGAGCGTGCCGGTATTGATGTGCCCGACGACGGGCCTTGGGAAACAGTCGGCGGATTCCTGTTAAGTGAATGGGGCTATATTCCCGAGGTCGGTGCAATCCTCGATGCCTGTGGTGGACAGTTCGTCGTCGAACGCATGGACGGTCGCCGAATCGATCGAGTCCGGTTCAGCGTGATGGGGGAACCCGATGAGTGATCTCGAAGGAATCATCTGGCTCGTCGTGTTGCTCGCGGTCAACGCGTTCTTCGTCGGTGCCGAGTTTGCGGTGATTGCCGCACGTCGTTCCCAGATTGAACCACTCGCCGAGGCGGGTTCGTGGGCGGCAAAGGTCTCGCTTCGCGCAATGGAGCGGGCTTCCTTCATGCTCGCGACGAGTCAATTGGGAATCACCGTGTGTTCCCTCATGATTCTGAGTGTTTCGGAACCCGCGATTCATCACCTGTTCGAAGGATTACTGTCCGGGACATCGCTTCCCGAGGACGTGATTTCGGTCACCGCACTCATCGCGGCAATCCTTATCGTGACCGTGCTTCACGTGGTCATCGGAGAAATGGTTCCCAAAAACATTGCGTTCTCGGTGCCCGACAAGGCGGTTCTGATTTTGGCTCCTGCCCTGTCCGCCGTTGCCTGGGTGTTCACGCCGGTCATCGCTTCACTCAACGCGATGTCGAATGTCTTGGTTCGAATGACCGGAACCGAACCGAAGGACGAAGCCCAGTCGGTTTACACCCTCGAAGAAATGGCAACCATTGTGGAGCAATCCCAAAAAGAGGGAAAACTCGACGACCTCGCAGGTGCTGTTTCGGCGACGATTGAATTCACGACGAAAAAGGTCGAAGACATCACGGTTCCGTTGTCCGAAATTGTGACCCTGCCGGAAGGCGCGAGCCCGAGCGACGTCGAACGCGAAGTCGCACAACGTGGGTTTAGCCGCTACATTCTTCTCGACGCGGCGGGCGAGCCGTCCGGCTATGTCCACCTGAAGGACATCCTGGGGCGTGACGATGATGAGGTCGATGAGCCAATTCCGCTGAAGCGGATTCGCCTGCTCGTGTCGTTGTATCGCGGGCTCGATCTCGAAGACGCCCTCGCTACGCTGCGCCGGACCGGTTCTCACGTTGCACGCGTATCGGATCGCAGCGGTGCGACGGTTGGCCTCCTGTTCCTCGAGGACATCATCGAGGAACTCATCGGCGAGGTCCAGGACGCGACGCGACGCCGTTAAGGCTGGGCGCGCAAATACTGGTCGGGCCAGTATGGAAGCGAGTAACCGAGTGCTGTCGAGGCACGCAGCGGGAAGTGCGGATCGCGCATAAGTTCGCGGCCCAACATGACGGCGTCGGCTTTTCCTGATTCGACAATCTCGTTCGCCTGTTCGGGAAGAGTGATGAGGCCGACGGCGTTGGTCGGGATATCGGCGGTTCGACGAATCGTGTCCGAGAATTCGACCTGATAACCGGGCCCTGTCGGGATCGGAATTCCGGCGGCGATACCTCCCGTTGAGGTGTCGATGAGGTCAGCGCCGTCGTCGTGAATCCAACCGGCGACGGTCGCCACGTCGGTCACTGTGATGCCGCGCTCGTCCCAGTCCGTGGCGCTGACGCGCGCGAACACGGGAACGGTTTCGCCGACGGCGTCACGAACAGCGCGCACGACTCGGCGAAGCAATCGGGCGCGATTCTCGAGGGACCCGCCGTATTCGTCGGTTCGCTTGTTTGCGATGGGGGATAGGAATTGGTGGAGCAAATACCCGTGTGCAGCGTGAATCTCGACCAGATCGAAGCCCGCCGAGATAGCCCGCCGCGCGGCCTCGGCCCAGTCGTCCACGATGGTGTCAATGCCCGCGGCATCCAGTTCGACAGGGACGTCATAATCGCCGAACGCCGCGGCGCTGGGGGCAACGGTCTGCCAACCACCCTGGTGGGCGGGAGTCGAATCCTCATAGTCCGCACCCCAACCCGGGGCCGTCGAACCCTTGCGGCCGGCGTGCGCTAGTTGCACTCCGGCGGCAACGCCTTGTGAGTGAATGAAATCGGTGATGCGTTTCCACGATGCAACCTGCCCGTCGTTCCAGATGCCCACGTCGTGAGGAGAGATTCGGCCCACCGCGTTGATGCTGGTGGCCTCGGCCATGACGAGACCAGCGCGCCCGATTGCGAATGATCCCAGATGGACCATGTGCCAGTCGGTCGGAACGCCGTCGAGACCGGCGGAATACTCGCACAGCGGCGATAACCAGATTCGGTTTCGAAACGTTACACCGCGAATCGTCAGCGGCTGGAAAAGGGCGGGGATACTCATGAGACTCCTTCGGACAGATTGACAGTTTATGCCGAGTGCTGTGCGGAATAGGCTGGTGACATGGGGGTCGAAACTTTTCAGGAGAGCGAAGCTGCTCAGGAGTATCGCGCGCCGACGGGAGGCGATCACAAATACTCGCGTGGCGTGCTCGGGCTCGCGACGGGATCGACGGCTTACCCCGGTGCCGCGTTGCTCGGAGTCGACGGCGCGCTCTCGACCGGGATTGGCATGGTTCGATACGTCGGCCCCGAGGAAGCCACGCGTCCGCTCCTCGTTCGTCGACCCGAGGCCGTTCTCGGGGCGGGACCGGTGTCCGCCTGGCTTGTGGGCTCTGGTATGTCCGACACCGATTCGGAGTCGATGAATCGAGCGCGTCGCGCGCTGGATGAGGGTAAACCGACCGTCGTTGATGCCGGTGCTTTGAGCCTGTTGCCGCACGCAGGATTTATCGTGGCGACACCCCACGCGGGCGAGATGGCGAAGGTTTTTGGAGTGTCCCGCGAAGCGGTCGAGGGAGCGCCGGCCGAATTTGCGCTGCTCGCCGCCTCCCAGTGGAACGCCACCGTCCTCCTCAAGGGTTCGACGACCTTTATCGCCAACCAATTCGCCGACGAGTTTTCGGTGTCGCTGGCGACGCCGTGGCTAGCCATTGCCGGAGCGGGCGACGTACTCGGGGGAGTCCTCGGGTCGATGGTCGCGACGCGCGCCGCGGACATTGCTGCCGATGAACGAGTTCTCGCGCGAATTGCTGCGTCGGCCGTCGTTATTCACTCGCTCGCGGCCCAGGCCGCGTCAGCCGGTGGCCCGTTCCTCCTCGATCAACTCGTCACGCAGATTCCGGTAGTGATTCGCAACCTTCTCGCACGATGAGATATCCGCGGACATCCGAGGTCTCGCCATCACCGCAACCGTTTTGAATTTAAGCGTCGAGAAGTTGGCGTATCAATTCGCCAACCTCGGCATCGGCGATAAGGAATGCGTCGTGACCATACGGTGACGACATGACGTGCGCGTCGCGGCCGCCAAGGTGGTTGGGCAGACACTCCGCCAACGTCACTTGCTGTTCGAGCGGGAAGAGTCGGTCCGAATCGACCCCCACAACGAGAGAGCGTGCGGTGACGGTTCCGAGAACATCCTTGAGTGAACCTCGATCTCGCGTCACGTCATGCGAACTCATGGACTCGACGAGAGCGATGTACGAATTGGCGTCGAAGCGGCGGGTGAACTTGTTCCCGTGGAAGTCTAAATAGGACTCGACGGCGAAGCGTCCGCCTTCACCGAGAGGGCTAATGCCGCTCTGCCACGCGCGATCGAAACGGTCGTTGAACTCTGCCGGCGACCGATACGACAACATCGCTAGGCGGCGAGCGAGTGAGAGACCGCGATAAGGGCCTTCCTCGTTCTCGTAATAGTCCCCTCCCGAAAAACACGGGTCCATTCGGATCGCTTCGATTTGGACGGAGTTCAGAGAGATCTGGTCTGCGCTGGTCACGCCACACGTGGCCAGCAGTGCGAGTCGTTCAACCTCGTCGGGGTACATGACGGCGTACTCAAGTGCGCTCATGCCCGCGGCGCTTCCGCCGATGACGGCGGCCCAGCGGGCAACACCGAGCTGTTCGGCGAGTTTCTGTAGAGCGAGGGTCTGATCCCGAACGGTGAGGTACGGGAATCGCGATCCCCATTCGCGTCCGTCGCTGGTCACGGTAGACGGACCGGTCGAGCCCTGGCACCCACCGATCGTGTTGGGGCAGATGACGAACCACTTGGTCGTATCGATCCCAAGCCCATCACCGACGACTCCGCCCCACCAACCGTCGGTGACGTGTCCCGGTCCGGCGGCTCCGGACACGTGGGAATCCGCGGTAAGCGAATGAATGATCAGAATCGCGTTGGACAGGTCGGCGTTGGGCGTACCCCACGTCTCGTATGCGAGTCGCGCCCGAGGAAGTGTAGAACCCGACTCAAGCGGGAGGTCACCCAACTGGGCGAATTGCCGATTTCCGGGATGATCGCCATCGCGCCACGCGCCCGTCACGGGCGGCGCACCGAGGGCGCGAACAGTCCCCTCGGTCACAAAGGCCGAGGGGACGGTCTCTTCCGACGTCTGCCAATCCATAGTTCGCCTAGTCTCTCACGGCCAACGACGTGCGGGGTCATACCCAAGGGAGCCGACCCCGCACGTAGAGAGGAACTATTTGGCTTTGCGTGCAGCAGCGAAACCGGCGTCGAGGTCGGCGATGATGTCATCGATGTGCTCGAGTCCGACCGAGAGGCGAACCAGTCCGGGTGTGACACCGGCGCTGAGTTGCTCTTCGGGCGAGAGCTGCGAGTGGGTCGTCGACGCGGGGTGGATGATGAGTGAGCGAACGTCACCGATGTTCGCGACGTGGCTGAACAATTCGGTCGACTCGACGAGCGCCCGACCGGCTTTCACGCCGCCCTTAAGTTCGAACGAGAGGACCGCCCCAGCACCCTTGGGCGCGTACTTCTGACCGGCCTTGAACCACGGGCTCGATTCGAGTCCCGCGTGCCACACGGTGGCAACATCGGGGTGAGCGTCGAGCCAACGCGCAACGGCGTTCGCGTTCTCGACGTGTCGATCCATACGAAGTGACAGCGTCTCGATGCCCTGCAGAATCGCCCACGCATTGTCGGGCGCAACGGCCGCACCGGTGTCGCGCAGCAACTGAACCCGCGCCTTGATGATGTAGGCGATTCCGTCACCCAGAACCGTCGTGAACGACGCGCCGTGGTACGAGGGGTCGGGTTCGGTCAGTCCAGGGAACTTTTCGACGTTCTTCGACCAGGCGAACTTTCCGCCATCGACGATCGCACCGGCAACGACGGTTCCGTGACCACCGAGGAACTTGGTGGCCGAATGGATGATGATGTCGGCTCCGTGCTCGAACGGACGAATCAGGTAGGGAGTGGCAATCGTGTTATCCACGATGAGTGGCAGGCCAGCGTCGTGAGCGACCTTGGAGACGCCCTCGATGTCGAGGATGTTGATCCGCGGGTTCGCAATCGTTTCTCCGAAGAGCAACTTGGTGTTGGGGCGAACGGCGGCCTTCCACTCGTCGAGGTTGTCCTGGTCGTTGACGAAGGTCACCTCGATGCCGAGCTTCGCGAGCGTGTAATGGAAGAGGTTGTAGGTTCCGCCGTAGATGCTCGACGACGAGACGATGTGGTCGCCAGCACCCGCGATGTTGAGAACCGCGTATGTGGTCGCAGCCGAACCCGATGCAACCAAGAGCGACGCGGTTCCACCTTCGAGGGCCGTGATGCGCTTTTCGGCGACGTCCTGGGTCGGGTTCATGATGCGGGTGTAAATGTTTCCAAACTCGGCGAGCGCAAAGAGGTTCTTCGCGTGGTCGGAGTCGTTGAAGACATAGGCGGTAGTGCGATACACGGGGACGGCACGAGCATTCGTGACGGGATCGGGCGCGGCGCCCGCGTGAATCTGCTGGGTTTCAAATTTCCACGACATGTGGGCTCCTTTGGCTAGTTCCCTTCACAGTAGAGAGCACAATGGACCCATTCCACTAGCCGCGAAACAATGCGTAACGAAAGGACTAATCGCGGACGAGCGACTTCTGCATCATGACAACACCGATCCACTCGCCGAACTTGCGGCCAACCCGGTCCATTTCGCCCACGCGCGCAAAATCCGCCTTTTCGTGAAGCCGAATCGACGGAATCGCATCGGCGGTATTCGCGATCACGGCGATGACCTCGCGAACGCCGGCGATTGCACCGAGTCGGAGTAGTTCTTCCAACAACGAGCGCCCGATTCCAGCGCCTCGCGCGTCGTCACGCAGGTACAGGGTGTTTTCCATTGTCGTTTCGTATGCGCACTTTTCTCGCCACGTAGATAGGTATCCGTACCCGACGAGACCGCCACCGATTTCCGCGACGATGAACGGCATTCCCAGCGCAGTGACCGTGTCGATCTTCTGGGCCATGTCTTCTGGTGTCCACGAATCGAGGTCAAACGTGACATTCGAGGTCGAGACGTAGTGGTTGTAAATGTCTACGAGGGCTGGCGCGTCCGCATCGACGGCCGGTCGAAAGAACACTCCAGTCATGTCGAGAGTCTAAACGCGCCAGTCGACCGCCACGCCTCCCTGGGCGACGAGGGATGCGTTGATCCGCGAGAACGGACGCGAGCCAAAAAAACCTCGGTGCGCCGAGAGCGGAGAGGGGTGGGCGGACTCGATCGTGTCGACGCCGTTCAACAGCGGCGCCGCCCACTGCGCCTCGCGACCCCACAAGACGGCGACGAGGGGCCCTCCGCGTTCGACGAGTGTGTGGAGGGCTGCACCCGTCACGTCCTTCCATGGCCATGATCGATGCGACCCGGCTTCCCCCGCGCGCACGGTCAACGACGCGTTGAGAAGCAACACGCCCTGGTCCACCCAACTCGACAGATCGCCGTGTTCCGCGGGCTCTATTCCGAGGTCGTCACGCAGTTCGGCATAGATGTTCGAGAGACTTCGCGGCAGAGGGCGAACGTTTCGGCTCGTTGAAAACGCGAGTCCGACCGCGTGCCCGGGGGTCGGGTAGGGGTCTTGGCCGAGGACGACAACTCGAACGGAGTCGAGCGGAACGCGAAAAGCGCGGAAGATTTCGGCGCGGTCCGATGCGTGGGTTATGCCGGCGGCGCGTTCAACTTCGAGTCGATTGACGATGTCGACGATTGCGTTGGACGCATGACCGAATGCAGTCAGCCAACTGGGGTGGACACCCGCGAGGAGGTCCGAGCTCACGGCCTAGTTGTAGTTCGCGCTGTGAACGGCGTTCGCGAGACGCATGATGGCAAGAAATGCCGCTTCACCGCCATCCGACGACAGCACCGAAATCCAGGAATCGCTCGCGATGACGTTGTAGTTCGCTGTGGTTTGACCCTCGCTGACGCCAAGAATTCCGAAGGTTACGTCGCCGCGTTCGTCCATAGCCTGCGCGAGTCCCTGAGCAGCGAGGTCAGCGATGACTTCCGAACGGCTTGTGGC
>JBEGPO010000076.1:0-6361 GCA_041181465.1 Actinomycetota bacterium
CGCCAAACTCGAATTGGACAACGCCACCCAACGCCTCGCCGAGATCGCCGCAGAGCGTGACGCGATTGCGTCGTACATCGGTGACCTGAACACGGCCGTCGCGTTCGCGGCGAAGTCGCTGGCTCCGAAGAATACGGCGGCAAAAACGACCCCGAAACCGACAACGACAACGACAACGAAACCGACAACCAAATCAGCGCCAAAAACGAACCCGAAGTAAGTCCCCCTATGACCATCAACGGCGCTTTCCGGCTCGGCCTGCTCGGTGGGCTTGGTGTTCTCACAGCGCTCCTCATTGGAAACGCGGTCGCAATGCTGGCGACGGTGATCACTTATGTGGGATTCGCTTTGTTCATAGCATTGGGGCTCGACCCGATCGTGCGCCGCCTTGTCGAATTGAAGTTCCCGCGACCGCTCGCAATCACCGCTGTCGTGCTGGCGGTTCTGGGGTTGTTCGCGGGGTTTGTTCTGGCCCTGATCCCCATCATCGTCGAACAAATGACCAACCTTTACCAGTCAATACTCGAGTTCCTGACCTCATATAACTCGCTGGGCGAAATGGTCGCGGCGATTCAATCCATCATCCCCATCGAAGCTCTGGATGTCCAAAAAACTCTCGACACGATTGTTGCGTTCCTCAGCGACCCGGCCAATCTCGCCAACATCGGTGGCGGAGTTCTCAGCGTCGGCGCCGGATTTGCCAGCGGGATTATCGGCGCGCTGCTCACGCTGATGCTCACGATTTACCTTGTCATTTCCCTTCCCGCTATCAAGCAGTCCTCCTACAGCCTGGTGCCGGCGTCCAAGCGCAAGGAATTTATCGGAATCGCCGATCAAGTTGTTGACGCCGTCGGAAAATACGTCGTCGGCCAAGGAACACAGGGTCTTGCGAACGGCGTTTTCAGTTTTGTGGCGATGTCCCTCATTGGCGCCGAATACCCTGCCTTGTTCGCGCTCATCGCGTTTATGTTCTCGTTGTTGCCGCTCGTGGGAACCGTCACGGGTTCGCTCATCATCATCGCCACGCAATTGCTCATCGACCCGACCGACCCGACCACCGCGATTTGGGTGGCCGTCTACTATCTCGTGTACACCCAAATCGAGGCGTACATCATCGGTCCGTTCATCATGAACCGAGCGGTGAAAGTTCCCGGTGTGCTCGTGATTATCGCCGCGCTCGCCGGCGGTGCGCTGCTGGGCGTGCTTGGAGCGATCGTCGCGATTCCGATCGCGGCGTCGGTACTCATCATCATTCGCCAGGTGATGGTCCCGGCGCAGGAACTGCGCTAACCGAACGTTGTTGGCAGCGGAAGTGCCGACGGGTTCACGCGCTCGACAATCTCGCTGAGAACACGGTAGGTCTGTTTTTCTCCGACCCAAAGGTGTTTGCCGTCTTTGACTTCGACGATGTCGATTCGAGGCACCACAGCGAACCGCGCGCGTGCCTCGTCGGGTTTGAGATAGTCGTCGAGTTCGGGGATGAGCGCGACAATCGGCGTCACGTTGCCGTTCCACCGGTCGAGCGTCTCGGGTGTCGTTCGATGCAGGGGCGGAGCCAAAAGGATGAGCCCTGCCACGTCGTGATCGATGGTGTGGTTCAACGCGACCTCGGTACCGAATGACCAGCCCACGACCCACGGGGTCGGGAGTCCTTCAGCGCGGATGAAGGCGAGAGCCGCCTCGAGGTCCATGCGCTCGTCAACCCCGTGACCGAATTCACCCTGCGACCGACCACGCGGTGACGTCACGCCACGAAAGTTGAAACGCAACACGGCAAGGCCCGCCATCGCCGGAAGTCGCAGTGCGGCCTTCCGAATGATGTGCGAATCCATGTACCCTCCCGCGGTGGGAAGCGGGTGCAGGAACAGGAGTGTCCCGACGGGGGTGCCCGATTCAGGAACGGACAGTTCCCCAACGAGCACGTGACCGTCTTCCGTGTGTAATTCGATGTCGCGACGGAAAGCGGGTAACTCCGTCGTGCTGCGAATCTCGTTCATCAGAACATCTTCCAACACGATGCATGCCAATGGCGGCGATCGCGAACAGACGCCTCTTCACCGAACAATCCCTCGTAGTGCCAGGTCACGACGTGCGGGACACCGATCTCGATCGTGATGACGCAACCGGGACAGGCGTATTCCTTGACGGCACGTACCTCGGTGATGTCCTGCACAATCCATTCCTCGCCGCGCTTTGATTCGGTGCGGCGACCGCCGGATGCGCGGATTATGTCGACGGGGGTCGGCTCGTCGCGCTTGGGTCGATTGCGCCGACCCATTAGTACCACCCATTTTCTTCGCTGTGTGCCCACGCGCCGCACGGGGTTGTGTGCCGATCAGAAATGTAGCTCAGTCCCCACAGAATTTGTGTTTCCGCGTTGGTGCGCCAATCTTTACCCGCCGCGCGCATTTTGTTTCCCGGCAACGCCTGCGGAATTCCGTACGCCCCGCTCGACGCGTTTTCTGCGCGATGATTCCAATTCGATTCGCGATTCCACAGATCAACAAGGCAGGTGAATTCCGATTCGTCCCAGTTGCGTGCGCGCAATTCGGTCCGAGCGAACTGTTGGGCGCTGTTCACGTCTGACAAGCTCGATATGAAAGACCCAGAGGTCAACGACCAGGGGGCTTTCGCGATCGAATACTGCGCTGCGTCCTTGTTCGTGAAGGACTGGTCACTCAGAGCATTGCGCGACCCCGCATAACCCGGGTCGTAGGCCGTGAACGGGGCGAGGACCGGTCCGAACACGAGAATTGCCACTCCCGCCAGAGCGGCGCGAGTGGCGTTGGGTCGGGATTCGGAAATCAACCCAACCGACTCTACTTCGCCGCGAGCATTACCCGAACGAGTTCGTCGAGCAGCAAATCGACCTGGCCCTCGTGGTATCCGCCAAGCTGAGGCCGGAACGTGACATCGCGCACGTCGGATCGGGACAACGGGCCCCTATCCATGTAGAAGGCTCGAATGCGATCCGTGAATTCGTCGACATCGGTTCGGTTGTAGCCGTAAGTGAGTAACGGCGCCCCACGGAAACGTTTACGCGGTTCGCGAACGATGCGGTTGAGAATAGCTTGCGCGAGCGCGCGCGCTTCTGATGTTGCCCCGTCCGCTCCGCTGCGGCTGATGAGGTCGCGGTGCTCGTGTTCGGCAACGGTATCCTCGAAACGCTCGAGCGCTACATCAACGTCGACAATCGAATACCCACCCTTGACCACGGGGAACGACGCAGACCGAATATCGTTACTCGACACGACGGATTCGCCGGATTGCGCACGAGCGATGAACGCGTCAACCGCGGCAACGTCGTAGCCCTTGGAGGGCGTTTTCACTAGTGGGAAGGTCACCGTCCTATTCTGCCCTAGGAAAACAGCACGGCGAAAACCGACGCGACGAACATCGACGGCAGTACCGAGTCGAGTCGGTCGAGGAAGCCGCCGTGCCCCGGCAGAAGTTGGGAGGCGTCCTTCGTGCCGAGTTCGCGTTTGATGAGCGATTCGATCAGGTCGCCCGTCGTGGCGGTTCCCACCAGGATTAACCCGAAGAGCATGCCCCACCACCAGTCGATGTGGATCATCTGGGTCGCAATGATGGAACCGGCCGCGAGGGCAAACACAATCGAACCAGCAAATCCCTCCCACGTCTTTTTGGGGCTGATTTTTGGTGCCATCGGGTGTCGTCCAAACAGAAGACCCGTTGCGTAGGCGCCAGTGTCAATACTCGCGATAATAATCATCGTCCCCAGCGTCCACCATTCCCCGCCGTCGCGGGCGGTCATGATGAGCGTGAAGGACACGAGGAACGGAACATACGCCAGTGAGAAGGCGGACATGAGCATGTCGCGGTCGGTGACGGCAGATCGTGACAGTCCACGCTGAATCGAGTGCCAGACAATGACGAACCCAATTCCCGCCGCGAGCGAGAGGAGTTGCCCGAACGCCCCGAAATAGAACGTCGCCGGAACCATCGCCAGTGCAGCAATAAGAATGGGTACGCGCGGAACGTGACGCGTCTCGGTGCGCGAGATTGTCGCTAGTTCCCACGATCCAAAACCGATGAACACGGCGAGAAACAGCATGAAGAACTGCTTGTCGATGATCAAACTAAAAACGAATACAGCGCCTAGCGCACTGCCAATCAACAGTGCGGCAACCAAGTTTCTGCCCGTGCGGGCTTCAATGACGGCTCCCGCGTCACGGATGGCGTGTTCGAAATCGGACATCAGACCTCGAGAAGTTCGGATTCCTTCTTTTTCAGGGCGTCGTCGATTGCCTCAATGTGGTGCTTGGTTAGGGCTTCGATTTCCTTCTCGCCGCGCGCCATGTCGTCTTCGCCGACGGCAGCCTTCATCGCTTCGACGTCGGTGATTCCCTTGCGGCGAATGTTTCGAATAGCCACGCGACCATCTTCGGCTTTGGCCTTGACTATCTTGACGTATTCCTTGCGGCGTTCCTCGGTCATCTCGGGCATCGTCACGCGAATCAGGTTGCCGTCGTTCGTCGGGGTTGCACCGAGGTTGGGGAAGTTCACGATGGCACGCTCGATTTCTTTGAGCGCAGCCTTGTCATAGGGAGTTATAACGAGCGAACGCGCCTCGGGGCTCTGAAGGCTTGCGAGCTGGGCGAGGGGGGTTGGCGTCCCGTAATAGTCGACCATGATCTTCTGGAACAAAGCGGGGTTCGCGCGACCGGTACGAACGGTCTGGAAATCTTCTTTGATGACGTCAACGGCCTTCGACATCTTGTCGGACACTTCGGCGATAGTTTCGGCAATCACGGTTTCCTCCTGAGTTATGACCAGTCTAATCCTCAGCCGAGCGCGAGCAGGGCGACTCCAGTGACAACAACGATTGACCCAACCACTCGTTGGACGACGTGTTTCTCGCCGAAAAAGATCGCACCGCCCAGCGCAACGAGGACGACACTCGACTCGCGCGCGGCGGCGACGAGCGACACCGAGCTCAATTGAACGGCGGTGAGCGCGAGCATGTACGACGTCGGCCCGAGCAGGCCAATGGCCGTGATAATGGCCGGATGGGCGCGGAAGGTCGACGCGCTGTTGCGCCCCCGAATCGCGAACGGGGTGAACAGAATCGCCTGGACGACGAGCGCCATCCAGAAATAGCCGATGGGAGGAAGACCGAGAGTTCCGACCGCCCAGCCGTCCCACACCGTGAAACACGCGATCATCACCCCGACACTGAGTCCGTAAAGAATCGAACTGAGCGGCGCGCGCGTTCCGGTGCGCGAACCGGCGGTCGAGATGACACCGATCCCCGCGATGATGACCGCGACACCGATGAGGGCGACGAGAGAGGGGCGTTCGCCCAAGATGAGTATCGCGCCGACCACGGAGAGTGTTGGTCCGGTCCCCCGCGCGAGCGGGTAGACGAGCGACACGTCACCGTCTCGGTAACCGCGCTGTAGCAAGAGGAAATAGATGACCTCGAACACTCCGCAGAGCCCGGCGAGCAACACCCAATTCCATTCGAAGTCGGCCGCCACGAGGGTTGCAATTCCGAGTGGGGCGATAAGTACCGCTCCAACCACGTTGATCCACCACAGAACGGTCGGAGTTGACGGCCCGATTCGCTTGAGGAGAAGGTTCCACCCCGCGTGTGCTACCGCGCCACCCGCAATCAGCAGGAGGACGAGGGAACTAATTGCTGACCACCGTGCCGATGGCTTCGCCGCGGATGGCCTTGGCGATGTTTCCGCCCGGCTCCATTCCGAAAATCCGCATTGGGAGGTTGTTGTCGCGGCAGAGTGCGAACGCAGTCGCATCGATGACCTTGAGTTCCTGCTCGAGCGCCTGAGAATAGGTGATCGTCTCGATCTTTTTCGCATCGTTATTGGTGCGCGGGTCGTCGTCGTACACGCCGTCCACACCGTTCTTGGCCACAAGGACCTCGACCGCCTTGATTTCGAGGGCGCGCTGTGCGGCGACCGTGTCGGTCGAGAAATACGGGAGTCCGGCACCCGCACCAAAGATGACGACGCGTCCCTTTTCGAGGTGGCGAATCGCACGCAACGGAATGTACGGTTCGGCGACCTGAGTCATCTCGATCGCCGACTGAACGCGAACGGGCTGACCGGCTTGTTCGAGGAAATCCTGAAGAGCAAGGGCGTTCATGACGGTGCCGAGCATTCCCATGTAGTCGGCGCGTGATCGATCCATTCCGCGCTGGCTGAGTTCCGCTCCGCGGAAGAAGTTTCCCCCACCGACAACAATCGCGACCTGCACAGTTTTGGCGGCCTCGGCGATCTCGCGCGCGATGCCACTGACGATGTCGGGGTCGACCCCGAGGGTTCCAGCGCCAAACGCTTCACCGGACAGTTTCAGAAGGACTCGGCGCGTCGACATG
>JBEGPO010000077.1:0-3362 GCA_041181465.1 Actinomycetota bacterium
ACTCTCGGATTCCAAGACTCCGCCCAATTGGATGACGGAGACATGTGGCCAACGTCATTTGCTGTTCTCGGATGGTCGGCTGCGGTCGAGAAAAAAGTTTCAGAAGTTATCCTTCGCGCAATCGCGCGAGCCTGAGTCGACGACGCGCCTCGTTTAGTGGTGAGCGACTGATCGTTCTAGTTTCGCGCCTTCGACATCGACATCGGGCAGGATACGGTCGAGCCATTTAGGTAACCACCACGCGGCTGGACCGAGCAACTTCAGCGCGGCGGGGACGAGGACGAGCCTCACGAGGAACGCATCGACGAGCACGCCGACGGCGAGTCCGAAACCGACCGGTCGGATCATGGTTGTGTGGCTAAACACGAACCCGCCGAACACCGAGATCATAATAATTGCGGCGGCTGTCACGACACTGCGACTGAGGCGCAGTCCGTAGTTGATGGAGTCCGTTGCTGACTTACCGTGGATGAACGCCTCACGCATTCCGGAGGCGAGGAACAATTGATAGTCCATCGCGAGACCAAACAGGATTCCTATGAGCATCGTGGGAAGGAAACTGAGGATCGGTGCTGGGTCGTGAATGTCAAAAAGCCAACCGAGCCACCCCCATTGGAATACCGCGGTCACCGCTCCGAGAGTTGCAAAAACGGTGAAAAGGAAGCCGGCACTAGCGATAAGTGGTAGCCAGATGGAACGGAACACCAGCATCATGATGAGTAGAGAGAGCCCAATCACGGTTCCCAGATAAATCGGCAACGCCTGACTCAGTTTTTCGGAAACGTCGATGTTGATGGGCGCCATCCCGGTCACATTGACCGACGAATCGAGCGCCGCGCGGAATTCTGCATCCAGCGCCCGGATGTCATGAACGACGTCTTGCGTCGACAGGTCGTTCGGCCCACCCGCTGGGATCACTCGGAAAATAGCGATGGTGCGGTCGTCGGAGAATCCCCCCGGCACGGTGGACTCGACGTTGTCGACGCCCATGATGAGTTTCGTGGCACCCGCCTGGAATGCGAGCTCGGTGTCTTCGGTGATGGGCTCGGGAGACGTCGCAACGACGAGCAGGGTCGCATTCACTCCTTCACCGAATGCATCTTGCGTCAAGTGGTACGACTTGTAGCCGGTCGAATCTGTTGGCTCGGATGAGCCATCTGGTAGGCCGAGGCGCATGTCGAGTAGCGGGATCGCGGCGATTCCGAGAACGGCAAGGGTAGCGAACAGCGAGACGAGCGGGTGCCGTGTCGCGAACACGCTCGCCGACGAGGTTGTGCGTGGCGCATTGTTGCGTGTTTCACGATTGGCGAGCGTTCGACGTTCCTTTTTACTGAGCACGCGCATCCCAATCAGCGAGATAACGGCGGGGTTGAACGTGACGGCGACGACGACCGCAATCGCAATCGCCGCAGCGCCCACAGACCCCATGAGACCGAGGAAATCGATACCCGTGAGGTTCAGCGCAGCCAAGGCGATAATCACAGTGAGACCAGCGAAAGTCACGGAGTTTCCGGATGTTCCGTTGGCGAGAGCAATTGATTCCGCGACCGGCATGCCCGCCTTCAACTGACGGCGGTGGCGATTCAGGATGAATAGAGAATAGTCGATTCCGACGGCGAGCCCCAGCATCACTCCGAGAATTGGGGTCGTCGTTGTCGATTCGACCACGGCCGCAAGAGCGACGCTCGATGCGCCTGAGATTGCGACGCCGACGATGGCCGAGAGAACGGGGAGACCGGCGGCCACGAGCGTTCCGAGCATCACGAACAGAACTATGGCGGCGACGAGAAGCCCGACGATTTCACCGGGTCCGAGCAGACCGCCGAGCGAACGGGTGAGATCTTGTGAAAACTCAACCTGAATGTTTTCGGTTGCCGTGCCGGCTAGGGCCGCGACGACGGCTTCTTTGTCGGAGGTTTCCACTTCCGAGATCGGCGTGGTGAACATTACGCTGCCCGTTGCGGTTTGATTGTCGGTCGACACGACTCGGAACTTGGTAGTTCCCTCCAAGATGATTCGCGCAGAGGCGAATTCAACGCGCGCATCGTCCAGTTTTGACTGACCTCGGTCGAGTTTGCGTTGCGCGCGCGCGAGGCTCCTGTCGCCGTCATCCGCCTGTCGTTCGCCGTCGTAGATACTCGCCCAGCCGGCGTTTATCTTGGCCTGGCCTTCGCGGATACCGTGTCGGGCGCCGGCTATCGACGCGAGACCGCCGTTGACTGCGGAGAGATTCCCATTGAGCTCAGCAATCTCTTCATCATGGCCACCGACACCCGTGTAATAGGCGATTCCGGCTTCGATTTCGGCCTTGGTGGCGTGCAAATCAGCGGCAGCTGACTCAACTTTTGCCAGGCCCTTGTCGAGCTTTTTCTGGTTTGCCGCCAACTCGACCCGTCCATCGGCGAGGTCAACCCGCGCCGCCGCGAGGTCCTTTAGCCCCTTGTCAATCTTTGCCTGGCCGTTATCAATTTTTTTCTGCCCCTTGTCAAATTTGCCGGGGGCGTCAGCGACATCGCGCGCATTCTCATCGAGCGTCGCTTGGACATCGAACGGATCAACCGTGTCATCAACGGCGGGAAGATCGTGAACTGATACCAGTGCGGCGGTGATGTTCTTTTTTTCCTCGTCGGTAAACGGTTGCCCGTCGGTCTTGTGGAAAACCACTTGGCCGACACCGCGACTCGCATCGCTGAATTTCGTTTCGAGTGTTTCGATGGTCGTTTGGGCGTCGGTGCCATTGATTGTCATGGCGGTAGAAAATGTACCCCCGGCCGTTGCAGCAATTCCAGCCACGATTCCGATAACGGCGATCCACCCTACGATGACGAGCCATGCCCGGCGCGCAGCAAACTGTCCGAGGAGGTAAAGAAATTGGGACACGGGAAACCTTTCACGGTTTATTGCACTAGTGAATAAAGTATTGCACTAGTGCAGAAATCTGTCAAATCGGGCTAGACTCACCCCATGAGCAACGACACATCGGTGAACACAAACCCAAGCCAGGTGCTGGGGCGCAAGCCGAAATCAACGCCTGACGAGATAATCCTCGTCGCCTGGTCGCTCTTCGAGCGAGCCGGATTTGACTCGACAACGATGGCGGATGTTGCGTCGGCTGTCGGAATTTCTCGACGGACGCTGTTCAACTACTTTGCGACCAAGGAAGCACTGTTGTATCCCGCGGTGGATGAGTACATGGAGTATTTCGGTGCACTCTTGATGGATCGGCCTCAGAACGAGCCTCTATTCCAGTCACTTGAATACTGCCTTCACCACAGTCACGACAAGCAAATTGAACTTGAAGACAGATTCAATCCGGGTCCTGTTGTTCACGCCGCGCGATTGAGTGACGGTGCGGTTCGGTA
>JBEGPO010000078.1:0-3202 GCA_041181465.1 Actinomycetota bacterium
TCGGTCCACGCCACGACACCGGAGTGTGTGGATCAACGAACATGCCGATCGAAATGACCCCGACATCAAAGGCGCGAGGGGGCAAAATCATGTCCTCAACCTTGGTTGGCTTTTCCTCCGATATTCCCAACAAACCGGGGATAGAGAACCCGTGGACGTCGGCGTCAAGCAGACCAACTTTCTGACCGCGTGCCGCGAGCGCCACGGCAAGGTTTGCCGCAACGGTGGACTTCCCCACTCCACCCTTTCCGCTCGATACGGCGATGACGCGAACCAACGAATTCGGTCCGAATCGGTCTTCCGCCGTTCGCCCGCCGTGGAGCCGCGCCGACAGCGCCTTGCGGGCCTCCGTGCTCATCACGCCCAGTGTCAGGTCAACCGCTTCAATCCCGACCATGGCGAGCGCCGCGGCACGCACATCCGCGTCGATATCGGAGCGTTTCGGGCACGCCTCAATCGTCAATAGAACCGTGACTTTCGCCGTCGTGCCCTCGACCTCGGCGGATTCGATCATCCCCAGTTCGCCAAGCGAGCGCCGCAATTCGGGGTCGATGACCGCGCCGACGGCGGCTCGAAGTTCCTCAGGACTTGTCATTGGGGGCAGCGTTGTCGAGTTCCTCGAGAAGCGCACGCAACTCCGAACGAATGAAGTCTTTCGTCGCCACGTCCTTGATGGCGAGCCGCAAGGCGACGACCTCTCGTGCCAAATACTCAGTGTCCGCGAGGTTACGTTCGGCGCGCTGGCGGTCTTGTTCCATTCCCACTCGGTCACGGTCATCCTGTCGGTTCTGCGCCAGCAGAATAAGCGGCGCAGCGTAGGACGCCTGCAGCGACAATATGAGTGTCAGGGCCGTGAAGCCAATATCCGCCGAGTCGAAACGCCAATCCTCGGGCACCACCGTGTTGTACGTCATCCAGAGGACGACGAAGAATGACAGTCCGATGAGGAACCACGGGGTCCCCATGGCTCGCGCAACCGATTCCGTGAAGCGCCCAAATCGATCGCTCGATCGACGCGTCAGTGCAGGGCGAAGGCCCTTCGGCGCGTTGAGTTGTTCGTCAACCGTGACGGAACGGCGACGGATGCGAGGGGTCGTCGCCTTGGGGGTCTGCTTGTCCATGGCTCACGCTCCGTTCGTCCGTTCGTTCTCGTAATAGGGATTACGCCAATCCTCGGGCAACATGTGGTCGAGAACGTCGTCTACGGTGACGACGCCAAGAAGTCGTTGTTGCTCGTCCACCACAGGGAGGGACACCAGGTTGTAACTGGCGAAGGTGCGAGCAATTTCTCCCAAGGGAGCAACATCAAGGAGTGGTTCCGCCCCTGCGTCCATAATAGTTCCGAGTTGGGTCTGCGGAGGATGGCGCAGCATCCTCTGGAAGTGAACGATACCGAGAAACCGGCCAGTCGGTGACTCGAACGGGGGCAGCGTGACACAGATCGACGCGGCCATCGCTGGCGTGATCTCGTTTCGACGAATCATCGCAAGTCCCTCGGCAACCGTCGTTTCCGCCGAGACAATGATGGGTTCAGTAGACATGAGCCCGCCAGCGGTGTCGGGTGCGTAGGACAAGAGGAATCGCACATCGTCAGCCTCATCGGGATCCATGAGGTCAAGAATCTGCGCCGAACGATCGGACGGGAACTGTGCGAGCAGGTCCGCCGCGTCATCGGGTTCCATGTTGTCCAGCACGTCGGCAACACGTTCGTCGTCCATTCCGGCCAAGATTTCGATTTGTTCGGTTTCGGGCATTTCTTCGAGGGCATCAGCAAGCCGCTCATCCGAGAGCTCCTCGGCAACCTCGATGCGGCGGTCGTCCGGAAGATCCAGAATCGACGCGGCGAGGTCTACCGGGTGCAATTCCGAATAGGTGGCGATGAGATGCTCGGCGCTTTGTGATTCGCCGGTCGCGCCTGACGGCGTGACGTCCTCCCACCGCGCGAACACCGTTTGACCTTTGCCGAATAACGACGCCGCTTTCGCGCGGCGCAAATACAGTTGCGAGACATCCCACTGGCCATTGGCGTCACTCTCAATAGCGACGTCTTCAATGACGCTTGAGCCGGAACCATCGCGAAAATCCATCGACCGACCGATGAGCTCTGAAAAAACGCGCACCTCGCCACCACGCTGTTCAAAACGGCGCATATTGATAATGCCTGTCGTCAGAATCTGGCTGGGACGAATGCTGACGACCCGATTGATCGACAAAAAAACGCGACGGCGGCCCGGAATTTCCACGGTGAGTCCGACGACGACCGGCGCGCCTTTGGTCCGATAGGACACGACAACATCGCGCACGCGACCGACCCGATCGCCGAGTGGGTCAAAGACCGCACATCCCGCGAGTCGGGCGACATAGACGCGTGTCGAACTCACGTTCCCAGCGTACTCGCGGGGTGAGAGAATAAAGACGTGTCGACTCCGTCTCTGTTCTCCCGTCGCGGCCCTTCCCCCGAAATTCCGCGCGGCGATGTGTTGTCGACTGTCGATACGCACGGCGAGGCACAATCGATCGTCAACCGTCTTGCGCACGCCGGATACAATGTCTCGAACATCGCTATTGTCGGTCGCGACCTCGTCACCGTCGAGCGCGTGACGGGCCGATTGACCTACGCCCGAGTTGCACTGCGCGGGGCATTGAACGGAGCGTGGTTTGGCCTGTTCTTTAGTCTTGTTCTGAGCCTTCTGAACGAGCCCACAACGACATTCGTGATGCCCGCCGTCGTCGCTATTGGAGCAGGAATGGGAGTGCTGATTACCCTTGCGCTCTACTCAATCCGCCGCCGCCGGCAGGATTTTTCTTCCGTACAGCAGGTGCTCGCCTCGCGCTACGAGGTCACGGTGCCCTCGGGAACCGCCGGAGCGGCGCAACGAGCCCTTGCCGAAGCGCCGCGCGACAAGCCCTAGGTCGATTCGCCGTCGTACGGTGTTGCAGAAGTGTTTGTCTCGGTTTGCGGTTTCAGCGTGCGCGGAGGCCTGACCCGAACGGGCTCCTCCTTCAGCGCATCGCGGATGATTCGACGCGGGTCATACTGACGGGGATCGAGTTTCTTGAGTTCCGTCAGGTCAACTTGATCGCCGAATTCGTCCTTGAAACGTGATTCCGCACCTCGCGCCATGTCCCGAAGTCGAGTGACGAGTCGTGCGAGTTGAGCGGCAAATCCCGGAAGACGATCTGGACCTACAACGAGAAGAGC
>JBEGPO010000079.1:0-2767 GCA_041181465.1 Actinomycetota bacterium
AGCGGTGAGTTATGGCCGTCAGCCAGGCAAGCGCTTCGGTCGCCGGAATCTCGTTGCGTTCGCCCGATCGGCGATCCCAGACTTCGACGACACCGTCGGCCGCACCGCGACCCGCGATGACAATGTACGGAACACCGATGAGCTCGGCGTCACCGAACTTCACGCCGGGTGAAACCTTGGGTCGGTCGTCGATCAGCGTCTCGAATCCGGCCGTCTCGAACTCGGCGGCGAGACCTTCGGCGAGGGTGAGGGCGTCGTCGTCTTTGCCGGTCGCGACGACGTGCACGTGATACGGCGCGACCTCGATCGGCCAGATGAGTCCGCGGTCGTCGTTGTTCGTCTCGGCGATGACCGCGAGGATTCGGGTTACACCGATTCCGTAAGACCCCATCGTTACGGTGACGAGTTTGCCGTTTTCGTCGAGGACCTTGAGGTCAAGAGCTTCGGCGTACTTGCGTCCGAGCTGGAAGACGTGACCGATTTCCATTCCGCGGGCGGAGTGAATCGGGCCCGAGCCGTCGGGGGCCGGATCGCCGTCACGAACCTCGGCGATGTCAACGACACCGTCGGCGGTGAAATCTCGACCGGCGACGAGGTTGAACACGTGTTTCTGGTCTTCGTTCGCACCGGTCACCCACGCGGTACCGTCAACGACGCGAGGGTCGACAAGGAAGCGAACCTTGGTAGTTCCCTTCGCGCCGAGTACTGCGCCGGCAGTCGACCACGGGCCGATGTATCCCTTGACAAGAGCCTTGTTCTTGGCGAAGTCTGCCTCGGTCGCTGGTTCGACGGTTGCAGGGGCGAAAACTGACTCGGCGCGTTTCATGTCGACCTCACGATCGCCGGGAAGCCCGACCGCAACGAGTTCGCGGCTGCCGTCGAGGTTCGTCAGCGTGAGCACCACGTTCTTGAGCGTGTCTGCGGCGGTCCAGGGGCGATCAGTCCTGGCGTGCTTGTCATTCGCGAGAGCAACGAGTGTTTCGATCGTCGGGGTGTTGGGGGAATCGAAAACCGTCGCCGCGGGCTGACCGTCGATGGGCAGAGCGTCGGGGACGGTCGTGCGATACGCCTCGACATTGGCGGCGTAACCGCCCTCGCTCTGAACGAACGTGTCCTCGCCGATTGGCGTCGGGTGCAGGAACTCTTCCGACTTGCTACCGCCCATCGCGCCGGCATCCGCCGACACAATCACATAGTCGAGTCCGAGGCGCATAAAAATTCGTTCGTACGCGTCACGCTGTGCCTGGTACGACAAATCGAGACCCTCGTCGGTGTAATCGAACGAATAGGCGTCTTTCATTGAAAATTCGCGACCCCGGAGGAGCCCGGCGCGAGGGCGAGCCTCGTCACGGTACTTGTCCTGGATTTGATAAATCATGAGCGGCAAATCCTTGTACGAGTTGTAGAGGTCCTTCACCATCAGGGTGAAAACTTCTTCGTGGGTCGGCGCGAGCAAGTAATCGGCGTCTTTGCGGTCCTTCAGGCGGAAAATTCCATCGCCATATTCGGTCCAGCGGCCGGTGACCTCGTAGGGCTCGCGTGGAAGCAGCGCGGGAAAATGAACCTGCTGAGCTCCGGCGCGTTCCATCTCGTCGTGAATGACCTGCTCGACCTTGCGTCGAACGCGAAGCCCGAGCGGCAGCCAGGCGAAGATGCCCGGAGCCTGACGACGGATGTACCCGGCGCGGACGAGGAGGCGGTGCGACGTGACTTCGGCGTCGGACGGGTCCTCGCGCAGGGTGCGAACGAACAGTTGAGAGAGTCGGGTAACCACGGGTGCCAGCCTACCGTTTGGCCTTCTGACGGATAACCCTGGACCGTCGCAGCCAGTCGAATTGCGCTATTTGGCCTGGTTGGCAGCAAGAGCAACGCGAGATGAAACCATTCGACCAAATGACCAAATCCACCAGCTGACTATTCCCGCGGCAATACCAACCGCAATCAAGCCAAAGTTCGCTACCCTGTCGCTTTCGTAGCAAAAAGGATTGAGCGGAGGGCATTGCGGGACTAAACCGAGGATCGCGAGAATGATCGCCCCGATAATTGAAACCACGAAAACAACTTGATTCGCGTTCGAAAACTGTTCTACGGAATAATCAACTTCCTCAATCGCGGTTCGGGGCTTTTCTTCGCTTTCCGATTCAAAATTTTCAGTCAAAATAGGTCCTTAGGTTCGGAGTTAAACTCATTATATCCATATCGTAAAAAAATCAAAACTGACACAAATTTATTTTACGCGGAGGGACGCTCTCGAGTCAGGCGGAGGTGGTGACGACGGGGGTGCCCGTTTCACTGGCCGGCATCTCGGCGGCGAGGCGATTCGCCTCTTCAATGAGCGTCGCGACGATCTCGGATTCGGGGACGGTCTTAATGACCTCGCCCTTGACAAAAATCTGGCCGCGACCGTTGCCTGAAGCGACACCGAGGTCGGCTTCGCGGGCCTCGCCCGGTCCGTTGACAACGCAGCCCATGACGGCGACGCGCAGCGGAACGGTCATTCCTTCGAGCCCCTTGGTTACGTCTTCGGCGAGGGTGTACACATCGACCTGCGCGCGACCACACGAGGGACACGACACGATTTCGAGCTTGCGCTCGCGCAGGTTCAGAGACTCGAGAATCTTGAGCCCGACCTTGATCTCTTCGGCGGGCGGAGCGGAGAGCGACACGCGAATCGTGTCGCCGATTCCCTCGGCGAGGAGGATTCCGAACGCGGTGGACGACTTGATGGTTCCCTGGAAGGCGGGGCCGGCTTCGGTGACGCCGAGGT